>NZ_JAVJQP010000094.1:0-124833 GCF_040218875.1 Coleofasciculus sp. D1-CHI-01 | reverse complement strand
CACTTGTCGGTGAGAAAGGGCGGGTTTTGTTGTTCACTTGTCGGTGAGAAAGGGCGGGTTTTGTTGTTCACTTGTCGGTGAGAAAGGGCGGGTTTTGTTGTTCACTTGTCGGTGAGAAAGGGCGGGTTTTGTTGTTTACTTGTCGGTGAATAGCTGACTTTAGTCCCTAAACCCGCCCCTACACAGTCCCTAAACCCGCCCCTACACAGTCCCTAAACCCGCCCCTACACAGTCCCTAAACCCGCCCCTACAGATATGCCAAATTCATCTCGATTCATTTCCATAATTCCTAATTAACCTCTGGGTAAACAAATAAACATCATCCTGCTGATAACTTAATTGAAATGTCGGTGTATTTTGTAACCGTTCTAACAATTGATTAACCACATCGGGACTACTTCCCCAACCCGGATGACGCTGATTCAATAGTACGTAATTAAATTCCCCTAACTCAGTCGTTTCCGCACCGACGGTTACCAACTTAACCACAGGGCGGTGGGTTAAATGGGGAGCAACTTGGGCAGGAACTAAAACCCCACCTTTAGTTTGAATTTGAGCGATGGCTTCCCTTGTCGCTTGCCAAGTATCAATAGATTCCAAATATCTCGACCAAAAATAACCAAATTTGGCTAACGCTAAAAACGCAACCAATGACCAGATAATCATGCTTCGCGGGTGGCGGAACCATCCCTTTCCGGCGGCTAATGTAGAAATGACGGCTAATAAGAGAAAAGGCAGTGCTGGTAAAGAGTACTGATGAATTAAATCTTTTTGGGGTTGGTAGTCAGTGATTAAGTTTATTATCAAAGTAGGAACTGCACCAACTAAAGGGATTAGATGCTGGGGTGAAAGTCCCCAAATCAGAGGTGAGAACAGCAAAGCCAAATATTCTAGGTTAGGCAAGGTAAAAATTCTTCCCAATACTAACCCCGGTTTAAGAAGCAGATTTTTGGCGATTTCTAGAACCGAGTCTCCTAAGAAAGCATAGCGCCCGACTGCTTCAACACCATTGGGTCTAAAGGCGGGAATAATCACTTGAGTGGCAATTAAAAACCAGGCAATTCCTGCCGCTAATGCCATCCCACCAAACCACCGTTTTCTCTCAAAAACTAACAACCAAAACCCCATGGCGGCTACCGTCAGAGATAAAGCATCCCGACACGCCAAAATCAAAACAATTGCCCCACAAAACCAAATCTTACGATTCAGCCGCGCCGCCAAAACTGCACCTAAAAAAGCGGGTAAAGCGATAACTTCGGCATGGAAATCAAATAGATTGAGATTAAAAATTAATGGATACAGCAGATAGACGATTGCCATTGCTGTTGCTTGGGACTCCTTTAACCCTGCTTGACGGGCGAGATAAAAGGTGGGTAAAGCACCTATAGCTAACGCAATGGCTTGCACCGCAAACAACCAATGGACATCGGGATGGATTTTGTACAGTAAAGCAAGTCCATAGAGAATCCAATCCGCATGACCGCCCATAAAATGATAACCCCAGAAGGAAACAATGGGGGTTTGTCCCTGGCTAATCAGGTAAGTCGCTTGGTCGAAATAGCCCAAATCAAAAGCAGTGGATTGAAATAGGGCGTGTCGTAAGCTGCTGCATATCAATAGTATTAAAGCACTTACCGCGATCGCAGATATAACCGTATTCAGTGACCGACCTGTTGCCATACTACTCCCAGGGAGTTATAGTTTAACGTCTACACTATTCTCCTAGAAAAGCCAGTTTAGTCAAGTTATCGGACTTAGCCGTAAAACCTGCCCCGACACCCCACAACCCAATCAGGGATAGGAGAACAGGGTTTGTAGGGGCGGGTTTCATAACTAACGGATGGCTACACACTGATACATTGAGTCAAAATCCCCGAAATAGAATTAACCCAGTCTGAAATAAACCGATCACTACACCCAAAATCCCACCTAAATTAACAATCGCTTGCAGTTCATTTTTGACAATCACTTTAACGGCAACTTCCAATGATTCCGGTGATGTGCCTCGTACCCGCTCTACAATGAGCTGATCAATGGATAAAATGGGAATAACTTGAGTCACCAGTTTTTCTAAATCTTCTTCCAGATAACGCTCCAAAACTAATGCCAGTTCTTGACTAATTAATTCCATTGAGCTAGTCATAATCGCCGACTCTCGCAATCGGTCTAAAATTAATACCGCCACCTTTTCCCAATCAATGGATTGACTTAAACCTTGCAAAAATTCGCTACCCTGTTCTCGGATATACGTGCGAACCGCATCCCGCATAGTTTTGCGTAACTGTCGCACCGTAGACACGGGCAAATTTTGTAGGGATAGAGTTTGCAGCCAAAACTTTAACCGATCACGGGCACCCAACGCGGTCAATAATTCTTGCAGACGCGCATTAGATTCCTCTTTCTCATCTAAGCAATAGGTTCGCAAACGGGTGAGAGTATTGCGTAGTCCAAATAAATTGGCGACTATCCAATAGGTGCCGCTTGTCTTCTCGCGAAACCCTTCATCGATGATTTGGATATTGCGATCGGTTAAAAAATCAATAATCCCTTGACGCAGCACATCAGGCGGTAATGCCACTTGCAGAATCCACTGGGAAAGCTGTTGCGCTTGTTGCTCATTCAGTTGAAACTCCAGCAAAATCTGGTCAAAAATTTGGTTAAGCTGGGCTTCTAAAAAATTCTCGCGACGGGCTAAAACTTTGAGTAAACGGGGCAAGGATTCTCCTAATAAGTCGTGGAGGATAGCCGCAAGAATCTTCGCTGTTTTCTGTTCCTTATCCAACTGGACTTGTTGCAACGTCAGATTGAGCATCCACAGAATTGCCCCACGCATCCGTTCCCGATGCAGTAGACGCCGTGCTAGTCGTTGCATCTCCGACGGGGTTAACAAAGAACCCATGATGGTATCGGATACCCGTTTCGCTAAGCGTTCCTGGTTATCGGGAATTAAACCGGGTGTAAACGGTAACCGCCGCTTGCCAATATAAATGGGGCGGTAGGGACGGAATAGCATTTTAATTGCTAAATCATTAGTGAAATAGCCAATAATTCCCCCCGCGATTGGAGGTAAGAATAGCAGCCACAGGTTCGATAAATTCAAAACAGCAACCGACGTAATACAGAATGGACAAGCAAGGATTGGTGGAAAGGGTTGACTTTGGCGTTTTATAATCCCCCATCCCTGATCCCCATTGTAAGCTCTACGGTTCAAGGGGCATTTCATCCCTCGGATAAACACGCCCTCGAACGAAGTGAAGGGTCACGAGGGAGCCTGCACCTTCGCTATTTTGTAAAAAAGCTAAACGACACCCGACACCCCACACCCTGCCAATTCCTCAAGTCGTTTACCCACCCCGTCAAGATGCTACGGTTTCCTGATGACCAAAACGCCCATCATTCCCCCAGCGATGGGATAGTGAGTAGCTTGGCTAAATCCCGCTTGGTGAGCAAGTTCAACCTGCTGTTTTCCGTTGGGGAATCGCTCTAAGCTGGGAGTGATGTAGGCATATTCTTGCTCTAAGCCCAAGGATTTGGCACGGGGTACGACGATTGTGTCGAGATACCATTGCTGAAACTGACGTAGGGGTGCGTGTTGAGGACGATGAAAGTCTAGGATAGCCGCCTTTGCCCCCGGTTTGAGGACTCGGTACAGTTCTCGCAAACAACCGGGAATATCGGTAACGTTCCGCAAACCATACCCCATGGTGGCACCGTGGAAAAAATTATCCTGGAAGGGTAAATCGAGAGCATTGGCTTCAATCCAGTGAAGGGTTAAGGGGGGATAATGAGAAGTCACTCTGGCTTTCGCGATCGCGAGTAGTGCTGGCGAAAAATCCACCCCATACACTTGACCCGTTGTGCCCACGTCTCGTGCTAGCAGTTCGGCTAAATCGCCACTCCCACAGCATAAATCTAACCCAATCTCACCTGGCTCTAAGTCGCACCACTTCACCGCCATCTTTTTCCAGATCCGGTGTTGACCTAAACTTAACCACTGGTTGAGTTGGTCGTAAACTGGGGCGATGCGATCGAATAAATGGCGAATTTCTGATGGGGTATGGTCATTTGTCATTTGTCATTGGTTCGGGAACAGGGAACGGGGAACAGGGAATCGGGAACAGGGAATCGGGAATCGGGAACAGGGAACAGGGAACGGGAAACAGGGGACAGGGAACAGGGAACAGGGAACGGGAAACAGGGAACAGGGAACAGGGAACAGGGAACAGGGAACAGGGGAAGCTGGGGGAGATGAGGGCGGGTTTTGCACAAACTTTATCATCAACCGCGCCACAGAAGTTCCTAAACCCGCCCCTACAGATTCATCCCGCAGTATAAATCTAAACCAACACTCAGCGACTGGTTGCGATCGCTAAACCAACCTGCTGGGCGGATAGGTGAATCAGTTTTAGCTCATCTTCACTCAGTTTACGCGCCTGTTGTTGCCATTGGAGGGAGAGTAGAGCTAGGAGTTCGCTGCGGTGGACAATTGGAATCAGCAGGTGGGCTTTAATCCCAATTTTCTGGTAATACTCTGTGGCGTCTTGGGGAGTTGCACCCGGGGCGTTAATCCAGACTTGTACTTGACGATTAGCGATCGCGTCTGGCAAGAGGGGATCGGATTCTAGGGGGTTGACAAGGGATTCATCTTGGCTGTGTGTACCTTTTATATCTATCAAATGATCGTTTTCTACGAGTTGCACGATACAGGCGTCTGTGCCAAAGCTGTCGCTAAATACTTGGGCGATTTTGGGCAAGCTGGTTTCTAGGCTGTCTGAATCTTGAGCCACTTGCACCAGGGTTTCCATGAGTGCCATTTGAGCATGGGCTCGCTGCAATTCCTCGGTGCGTTGCTTCAGGAGTTCGTAGGTTTGAACTGCCCGTTCTACAACGGTTTTGAGTTCATTCGGGTCCCAGGGCTTGGTTATGTAGCGATAGACTTGTCCGGCGTTAATAGCTTCCACTAAGTCTTCCACATCCGTAAACCCGGTTAAGATAATCCGCATGGTATCCGGAAACTGGGGGACGGTTTTGCTCAAAAACTCCGTTCCCTTCATTTCTGGCATCCGCTGATCAGAAATAATTACGGCGACTTCTCCCTCATTAGCAAGAACAGAGAGGGCTTGAGCGCCACTTTCAGCCCTGAATACGCTAAAGTGACGGCGGAAGGTGCGGTAGAGGAGATCCAAGTTATCGGGTTCATCATCCACCACAAGCATTTTCGGTTTTTGCGATCGCTCCAAACTCATGAACTGACGAGTGATATTATCAAAATTAGGGTTCACCTTGTCCATAACACTACAACAAACTCCCAGCGAGTCAGTTTGAATCGGCGAGCCACAAGGATAAGGCTATTTGGGTTTTTCCTGTTGTTCAACGATGTCAACTATCTTAACCTTAAGCTTTTTATCTAACCCTAGCGAGTTTTTGCTTAAATCTATTACTATTTAATCACGAGAAATTCAAGACGTCTGATCACTCAAAAAATACGGCAAACTTTTCTTCCCTTTATGACTGAAATATCACCTGGAAATCCTCACCATAATCCTCAAGCTCACTCAGAGACAGTAGATGCTGATGCACTAATTCAGTTGCTCAGGCGCAAAGAACGTAACTGGGTAGAGTGGGGACAAGCGTGTCAACAACTCCAAAGTGCTGGCTATAGTTCCCAAGCTGTTTTTGATCAAACGGGGTTTGAGCCAATCCAACAGAATCAAGTAATTGTAGCATCTCAGGTCTATGAAACGTTAGTCAAAGCGGGGGTATCGGAGGCAGCGCGATCGCGCTTTGATCGGACGGGGAGTGATATCCTCTATGAGTTGCGGATTCTCACCCAACCGGAACGAGCCGCCGCCTCTGAGTTTATTGTTGCCAGAAATCTGGATTCTGACGGTGCCCGTGAGGTGGCAAAAGCGATGAAAGAGTTGTCGCGTCGCCGTAGCCTACCGGAAGGATTTTCAGATCACCCAGGTGATGCTGTGGCGTACCAATACTGGAAACTTGCCCAACAACAGCAAAGTTTACAAGAGCGATCGCGTTTAGTCGCACGAGGGTTAATGTTTGCTCATAGTCAATCCTCACGTCAAGAAATTGAGCAGTTACTCACAGAACCCTTAGGCGGTAGCCGCCGTCGAGCGCCCCGTTTGCCTGTCTATCGCGTGGAAGCGAGTGAACAATTACCGCGATTGATCCCATTGGTGGGTGAGTTTCCAGTAACCACCGCCGAGTTCCAGCAAGTGGAGGTGGTGAAGACAAAGGGGGCGTTTCAAATTGTGGATTCTACCCATCAACAACAGATTGTTGCCATCCCCGGTTGGCAAATCGTGGCAAAGGCACAAGAGCCTGTGGCAATTTTGGGTAATATGACTCAGCTTCCCAAACAAGAGAATCAAAAATCAGAAGCGGTGTTGCTAATTGTTGACCGCAAAACACCAGAGTGGGATGCCGATAATTATTATATGGTTGATCAATCGGGAACATTAGCGATCCAGTGGTTTTCGGAACAGCCGGATATACCGTTACTGGGACAGCTAATTCTGGTGTTGCGTCCCAAGAAAATTCTCGATGAAGTGTTGAGTCAGGATCTATGGCAAATTGATGAATAAATTTGTCATTCGTCATTCGTCATTTGTCAGGAACAGGGAACAGGGAACAGGGAACAGGGAACAGGGAACAGGGAACAGGGAACAGGGAACAGGGAACAGGGAACAGGTAAGGTAGAGTTTTGAGTTAACTTCCTCATCTCCCCCAGCTTCCCCAGCTTCCCCAGCTCCCCCATCTCCCAGACGTAGCATGCTACGTCTCTACTCCCCCCATCTTCCCCTCAAAGTGATCGGTATCACAGAGCTGCCGGAGGGTTATCACTTTCTGTTTGTAAAATTTGAGGAAAATTAACATAACTTGACTTGATCGATATTGTGCGGCAGTAGTCTATGCAATCTCCTATTCTTCTTCCGGGCGCTCTCTCGGAACTCTTTGCCCAAGCGACCAATTCTGGTTACATGACCAAAGCTGACCGCTATGGACTGATGGCAGCGATTTTAGGCGAAGATCTCAGTACAGACGAGAAATGCGTCATTGATCGTCTGCTGCGGGCGGTACGGCGAGGAAGGCTGCATTTAGCAGATGAACTGTCTGCTGTGCTGACTGATTCCCATGTCTCTTTCTCAGCGATGGTTTTAGCGGGCGGACAAAGTTCTCGCATGGGTCAGGACAAAGCCTTGATTCCGATCCAGGGTATGCCGTTACTTAGACAGGTTTGTACCATTGCTCTTAAATGTACTCGCGAAGTTTTTGTAGTCACTCCTTGGCCCGAACGATATCGAGATATTCTACCGAAAAATTGCCATCTCATCCAAGAAATGCTCCTCCTGGGAGAGGCTCAATCTCACGGTCCTTTGGTCGCTTTTGCTCAAGGATTAACTCAAGTGAAACGGGATTGGGTGCTTTTACTTGCCTGTGACTTGCCCCAACTTCAAGTTGAGGTTTTGCAAAATTGGGGTAGTCAGTTAACAAATGCTCCCAAAGAGGTGATGGCTGTACTCCCCCGAAGTCCCAAAGGATGGGAACCCCTGTGTGGTTTTTACCGACGCCAATGTTTACCCCAATTAATCGATTATATTAATCAGGGGGGGCGCTCCTTTCAACAATGGCTGGCACAGCATCCTGTCCAAGAAGTTCCGGTTCGCGATCGCCAGGTTTTATTTAACTGTAATACACCAGAAGACTTGAAAGTGATCAATTAGCATCTGTCGGGCTGCCTGAGATAAGAGATCGCAGCGACTGCCACGATAGGGTATTCAGTATTTATACGTATTTACTTGATATCCAAACCATCCAATAAGTATCTACATATCAATTTTTCTGCTGTACTCATAAAGCTCAAGTAACCTCAACTTCTTCCTGTTCTCCCCTTTTTCTTAGTTCTATTCCTTTCACCTCAGTACACTACTTATTCATTAATCCTTAACTACGTGTTTATTAGGTTCAGCTATAGCCCTGGGATTGGGGACAGTCCTGAAAAAAGAATATGACAAGAAGCAGGCAAAAAGTCAGCCGAAACGTTAATTTCACCATTAAGCTAACTGTTTAAGTGGGTAGACACAATTAAAGTTAACGGTTAAGATTAGGGAACACTGACATACAGTCGTTTGGGGGAATCAAGCTGACTCATTGGCAAAATAACGGTTACTGTAGTGCCTTGATTCAGTGTGCTGTCTATGTGAATCTGACCATGATGATTGTCTACAATGGCTTTAGCGATCGCTAACCCTAATCCAGAACCTGACGCCGCATCTTTAGTTCTGGCAGGATCGATGCGATAGAATCGATCAAAAATCAGAGGTAATGCGGTTTCGGGAATCCCAATACCATTGTCGCGAACTTGAACTTGAATCCAGGAATAACCTTGTCTTCCACCTTTGTTGGAACGCTTAACCAATTCGAGTTTTACCTGTACCCATCCTTCCTCGTCTTTGTCTGTTTTCGGTGGCGTATATTGCACCGCATTACTGACGAGATTGGTGAATAAACGTGCTAACTGATTCCAGTCGCCGAGAAGGGTAAACACCTCGTCGTCTAAGGATTGTAGGGGGGGCTGGGAAGCGCTAAAGCGCTCACTACGAACGGTGCGATCGCGTGCGTCTGATTCAGAGATGGAATCAACTGATAATTCAGCATTTGTATCGTTAGATTTTAAATCGAAATCAGGGGTTTCTGGCAAATGTAGCGACAGAAAAATACCCTTTTGATCGGCAATTAACTGTTGTTCTTCTATCACTTCCATCAGCAACGCATCTAGGGGGACAGGTTGCCATTCAGGTTGCACCATACCACTATCAACCCGCGCCAAAAAGAGCAAATCATTCACCAATCGTCCCAAGCGCTGAGTTAATCGTTCCACTACCTTAAGTTGGTGACGTTGCCATTGCGGTTCCATCTCTGGATCAGCTAACGCTACTTGCACATTAGTTTGAATCGTGGCGATGGGATTTCTTAACTCGTGGGAGGCATCAGCGGTAAACTGTTTTAACCGTTGATAGGAGTCGCGCACGGGTTTCATGGCGAGTTCGGAGAGTAACCAACCAATCGCAGCGGTGGAGAGAATCATTAGGGTTGTTCCCACCGTTAAGTCAACGATTAACTGGCGGATAGGTTTAGTGACTTCAAACCAGGGATGACTCACCCGTAAATAGCCTAAAACATATCGTCCCAATTCGACTCGCTTGGTGAACTGACGCAGCAGGTGATCCGGGGATAGATGGACAGTTTCCGCTGTTTGTCGGGGATGCAGGGGAATATCCAGGGGTTCTGATAGAGTTGACCACAGCAACTCACCTGTAGGACTAAACCATTCTAAGTCAATGTGGTCATCTTCTACAGCTTGGGTATTATCACGAAAACTGGCTTCTACGTTAATCTGATAAGGAGTAACCGTTCCCTCAGTTGGCTGAATCACCAGGGAGCGATCGACAACTTCCACCACATGCTTTAAGGTATCGTCCACCCGTTCAATTAAGGTGCTGCGGACGTACAAGTAAACCCCTGTCGCGAATAGTAATAATAAGACAGCCGTAACTGTTGTATACCAAAGTGCCAGACGGCGACGAGTAGCTTGAAACATTGTATAAGTAGTGGCGTGGCACACCCAATTTGATGAATTAGAATTACGCCTGGAAACCGTAGGGGCGCATGGCGTGCGCCCGATTCAATGGTCAAATCTCTTCCACAATTTTAGCTTAACTCTTTGAACCCGTTTCAACGGGTTTTAGCTTTTAGCCCCAACTTGAGTTGAGGGCTTAAGTCAGCTAGATGGACAATTTAATCTCTCAATCTCTCAATACCAAATGGCGCTGCGCGTCAAAGGCAATCGTCCCTTGCTGCTGTAACTGATTGAAGAGTCGAGTAATCGTGACTCTAGTGGTGCAACAGGCGTTGGCAAAATCCTGATGCGTCAGGCGAATGGTTAAACGAGTCCCCTCTGGCGTCGGTTGACCAAATTTTTCTTTTAACCAGGATAGGAAACAATTTAAACGATTAGTTATTTGTCGCTTACCCGCAATAGATAGGAGAAATTCCGTCTGCTGTAACCGCTGATTAAGCTGAGGTAAAAGCACCTGGAATAGCTGAGCAGAGGCGGCAATTTCAGTTTGAGAAATACTAATCAATTCTGCTGCTTCCGAGAGAACAGTAGCTTCGTACATCGGTAGAGATGTCATGCTAGAACTGAATGGCATGGATTCTCTGATTAATCCGACGATTATTTCATCACCACTTTCGCTAATTGTACTCAGTTTGATCACACCTTGATAGACGAGCCAAATAGTCTGGGGTTTGAGGGAAATTGTCTCGCCTTTATAATAGATATACCGATGGCGATTTTGGAAAAGGTTGGTGTTATTATCATAATTGCCTTCCCTCAGCATCGGTTGGCGATCGCGAATATCCTGTACCATCCAGTACAAACTGATCGGCTGATTGTCTAAATCACAGTGGGGACTTACCGTCAAAACCGCCTCCAAGGGTTCACTTTGACGCGGCTGAATCTGAGCAAGCCATTCTTGTTTGAGGTTACGCTGCTGAATCTGGACGAGTTTAGCCGGAAACTTGCGGCGATCAGATTTAGGGAAGAAGATGTCTAGAGGTTTACCCACTAAAAACCGCTGCGATACATTCAGTAGGTTGGCAGCAGCTTGATTGGCTTCTATAATTTTCCCGTTGGTATCCGTTTCGAGGTAAGCATGGGGCAAAAACTGGAATAGGTGTTGATAACGCTGGCGTTCAGCAGCTAATTTTACTTGCATCGCTGCCGATTCCTCCGCCTGTGCTAGAAGTTCCTCCATCGCTACTTGCAGTTCTTCTGAAGCCATACCGAGTTCTTTAAAGGCTGACGGTAACAGGTGAGATTTGCCGTTTGAAGTATTGACACAGTGGTAAAGCTGCTCTAAGCGTCTTTGTAATGCATCTAGCTGCTGTATAAACTGTTTTAAGTCCATGTCAAACGTCCCTGCACTCATTTTCGCCTGTAAATATTCCCCCATAGATAGATTTTCAGATGTTTTATTCAGTGTTTGAGAAAGATTAATAGATTCTGCCCTGCAAAGTACGCCTGTATTCAGGGTAACAAAGCAACTTCATATAAGTCCCCATCTTTAGACAGACGTAAGAGTCTAGCAGGAATTGATATGCTACTAGATGTCAGTCAAGTTCAAGGTTTCATCATCATCCCGACCGATAAGAGATGAGAACCGGGATTTACTTTCATCCCAGATCAACCCCTATCCGGCTAGGATTGGCAACCTCCCGTCTGACTCATAGCCACTCACTCTTCGTTTACAGATAGATATGAATTCTCAAACCACTTCTCGTCAAACAACTTTTGTCTCTCAACCCAGCCAAAGTACATCTAACAATCACCAAAGTCTCTGCTGTTATACTAATCACACTAGCCATGTTCAGGTTATCCGGCTTGTGAATCAATCCCATACTAATTGGCAACGGGTTATTTTCCCAGGTGAGCGTTTTCTGTTTGAAGCTGACTCTGAATCTAACTTAGAGATTATGGTTAATGAAGCGGTTTCTTCTCTAGTTAATTGTCAAAAATTGCTAGTAAAACTCGAAGCCTGATTCTTTATCAATTATTTTTTGCTGTTTGATTGGCGTAGTAAACCCTAATCCTAAACAAGAAGAGGAGCATCATGTCGCAGAAAATTATCAATCTAACCTGTCTGCTTGTCATTCAAGAAGTAAAAGATATCTTAGCAACTTATCCAGAGACTCCTTATCAAGAGGCTTTTGCTCAGGCAGAATTATTTAACCAGCTCATTAATCAGGTATTAAGTCGAATTCCGGATCAATCTTATACAATTATCTACGAATCTGAAAAACTCCCCAAAAACCCTAGACGCTTTTACTCTTCCCTAAAAGAGCGAATGATGGTCGAAGAACTGATTCATCAGACTATTATTGCTCTACTGGAAACGCAGAGAAAAAAAACGTTACAGTCCCCGGCGTCAGAAGATAACTGTTCTGCTAATGCAGTGATGACTTCCAACAAAAAAATCTATCGTTGGTTTGGCTATTAGGGTTTTGAGATCAGGATACACCACAGGACTTAATATTATGTCGGGTTGAAAATTTACACGAAATACCTGGACATAAATTTTGTCCGCCAAACATTCCGGTAGATCCCCGAATTCTGAATCTCATTCATTTAGGTAAGCAGGATTTCAACAAAGAAGTCGGGGATCTGGAGTAGTAAGAGTACGATGAAAACGTTGGATGATACAATAGTCGCCAACGCCAAATCATGTCGGTTTTGGCTGAGTCACTTGAGGAGTCTCCCTTCACCTGATGTCCAGACGAACAGCGAACCCGGCTAATGTATTCAATCAAATTCCCGGACGCGCTTATCTGTTGATTGCGATTGTGATTTTCGCGTCAGCCAATGCGGTAATCCGGATGTTAACAAATTTGGGAGATCAAAATTTAATTGATGGCAGAAATCCCATCTCGTTCTGTAATGTTCTGTTTGCGGGAAATCTTTGTGCCTTAATCGCCCTGATCTTCATCTATGGCAAGCAGTGGAATGTTGAATCCTTAAAACGTCTCTCCTGGACAGATTGGCTAGGATTGACGGGGGTGGCAATGCTGTCCGGGGCATTAGCTCCGGCTTTAACATTTATGGCGCTAGACTTAACAATGGTCAATAATGTGGTGCTAATTGGTCGCATTGAACCGCCCCTAATTCTGGCGTTATCGATACTCTTGCTGGGAGAACGGGTAAATAAGTGGGTGATAGCGGGTGCGGTGGTTTCGTTCATTGGCGTTTCTCTGACTGTATTACTTCAGACTCCCGCCACGGATATGGTGAATATGGGAAGATTCCCGATTGGCAGAGGGGAATTATTTGCCGCTGGTGGTGCGGTGGCATTAGCCTTGTCCACGATTATTAGTAAGGTGAAGCTACGCCAGATTCCCTTGGCTATTTTCAGCATCTATCGCATGGCAATGGCAACGTTAGTGTTCTTTGTCGTTGTCTTGATGCTGTTTGAACCCAATCATTTTATGGATGTGTTTTCGCCTTTTCTGTGGCAATGGATGTTGATTTACGGCATGGTGATTGTCGTCGGGGGTCAACTCTGTTGGTTTATGGGGTTAAAGGCAACGGGTGCAGCGGATGTTTCCTTAGCGAGTTCCTTTAGCCCCATTGCTGGAATTTTAGCGGCTTATTTTATTCTGGGGGAAGCGCCTACGATGGCGCAATATATCGGTGGGGCGGTGATTATTGGCGGTATTGTCCTCAATCAGATTGGTGTGTTTCGCAAAATGGCGGAAACGGTTACGCTGCCACCTGGGAATTCCGATAAGGAAGCGGATACAGAGGTGGGCTTTAAAGGGGTTTGAACCACCAGTTATGGACTATTTGAGGTTCATATCATCCCCTTTTGCCACGGCGATTGAAATCGCTGCTACACAAACAAAGTCCGCCTGCGCGGACTGGGTTATCAGGGGGGTAGTTAACCCGGATTTAGTCGGATTATACCGTAGGGTGGGCACTGCCCACCAGCATACCAGTCAGTACCATTCGTCTTAACTTGAATGGCACTGACTTTAGAGTTTGTAGTCAGCGCTTTAGCGCTTCTGGCACTAAAGTGCCTACTACGAAACCAGCTTAAGTCAGTACCATCCGTCTTACATTTAGGCTATAGGAATAATCAGGAATTTAAATCGATACCTGGGATATGCTCTCTCCAGCCCTCTCTGCCGCTACTACAGCGGTTTTACGGCTATCTCTGAACGTTTGTCAAGTCGTAATCCCTCGGCTAAATCCTCATTGACGTAGAGTTGCCGTTTAAGTTTTATTACAATTAGAATAATTACTTTGAACAATTGTTAACTCATTGCTGCCCTACTTCGTGCATGATGTTCATTACCAACCAACTGCCCACCGCAAATCTTGAACTCAAGCCAGCCGTTAACCAGGCGTTTAACGACTTCCAGCGCCTGTCTGTTGAGGATCAGTCAGGGCTGCTTTGGGGAATGTACCAAAACCTAGGCTGTTCTTTAGTGCCAACACCTGCGGGTGCTGCACGGTTATTTTTGACCCAAGGGTTGCTACATCGGATCAAGCAAATGCCTGCTACTGAACAGTTAGCGGCGATGCAGGACTTATTACAGGGGACAGATAGCCCCATCAGTCGTCAATACGGACTGTTCACACTGAAAACAAAACTGGCGTTTTGGACTCAGTTATTTGATTGGATGTCCACAGGTGAAGTGAGTCCAGTGGCAATCGCTTCTTCGCTTTCTTCCTCAGCTACAACCCTGTTGAGAACGATCGCGTTATTAGACCTGAATGAGCAAATTGCCCTATTCAACGAGATCATTGACCAGATGGGTGTTGCTCCTTTAGCCGCTTAAGGATAGGACGGTTGGGTATCTATCTATCTATTCAAGTTCAACCTCTAAAAGCCCAACTGTTACAGCAACAAAGGCAAAGGCTACACCTAAAGGCATCGGCGACTGGAAATAAACGGTCAAAATAGCGGCAACAATAGTAACCAACATTGCCCCCATTGACCACCATTTTTCTTCGCCACTCCAGCCTTTTTCCGCTTTAATCCATTTCAAGGCGTCCGTCGGCAGGGGTTCTGGAATTACTGCGCCCGGTGGGAACGCCCAATAGTTATTGCGCTCAATATATAAGTCAGTCCAACCGTTCTCGTAGCACCATTCGTTTAACCAAGCTTCACAGAAATGTTTCATCGGATTTTGTTAAAATGTGTTAAATTAGCATGTCTTACCGCCTCAATAAGAGTAGCAAATCTTTTTCGAGACTAAAAGAGGAATAAATACCTAATTCGTCATTGGTCATTGGTCATTGGTTGGTTGGTGTCTCAGGACAAAATGGTTTGTAATCCTTGCACTAAGCGTTCAATACCCTCGGCGACTGTTTCTTTTTGTAGCGCCCCATAAGCAATTCGTAGATAACAGCCCTCTTCCATGCCAAAGGTGGTACCGGGTAACACGGCGATGCGATGATCGCGAATTAAGCGTTCAACTAACTCGACTGGGTTGATTGAGGTATTAACCTTAAGCCAAAAGTAAAACGCGCCATCGGCTGGGGCGATCGCACACAACCCATCCAATCGCTGTAACGCCTCTAATACCAACTGTCGCACCGTCGCGATCGCCTGAATATGGGGTTGGGTATAACTCAATCCCATCTGTAAGGCGGCTAAGGCGACATACTGAGAGACAACCGGGGGACAAATCAGAATTGTATCCTGAATTTTCTTTACCGCCGCCAGCAGATGCTGGGGAATCACCATGTAGCCAATACGCCAACTGGCAAACCCATACGTTTTAGATAGGGAGTACAGGGAAATCGTATGGGAGTGACTCTGGGGAAACGCCGCCGGGGAAAAGTGTTTGACGCCGTTATAGGTGAAATACTCATAGGCTTCATCGGTAATGTGATAAATTCCCCGTTCCCGACAGAGTTGATTCACCCTCTGTAACGCGGCTTTAGAGTAAACCGCCCCGGTGGGATTATTCGGCGAAATTGTGACTACGGCTTTGGTTTTCTCAGTGATGGCTTGTGCGATCGCCTGGGGACGCAGTTGATAATTCTCATCCGTTGCCACAAGTACCGGATGACAACTAGCCATGGTAATTGCCATTTCGTGGTTGAAATAATAAGGCGTTTGAATAATAATCTCGTCTCCGGGAGAGGTAATGGCGAGAATCGCATTCATAAACGCCATGTTTGCGCCTGCGGTGACGACGATACAGTTATGTTGGTTGAGGGTAATCCGGTTATCCGTGTGTAGTTTAGCGGTAATAGTAGATAGTAACGGTACAATTCCCTGAACCGCCTTGTACTTGTGGTTATCAGGATCAGCCAGAAATTCCGGCAATCGTGCGATCGCTTCTGGTGGGGGAGGGTAATACACGACACCCTGTCCCAAGGAAATCGTACCGGGATGACGGCGAATCAGTTCCCCCACGATGGGAATCACAGGTGACTGTACCGCTTCCATTCGAGAAGTTAAGGTGGACATCGGCGACTGATATCAGATCAATTAAGGGCGCACGTCGTTGGTTCTTGGGTCAACTTAATCTCAAACTTCACCTGACTAGCGTTCAACGTTTAGATCCCCCTAAATCCCCCTTAAAAAGGGGGACTTTGAATAATCTATGGTTCTCCCCACGCAAAAAAAGTTCTCGCATCCTTTGGCTTCCCCCATGGAACAAAAAGCGAAGCATCCTTTGGCTTCCCCCATGGAACAAAAAGCGAAGCATCCTTTGGCTTCCCCCATGGAACAAAAAGCGAAGCATCCTTTGGCTTCCCCCATGGAACAAAAAGCGAAGCATCCTTTGGTCTCCCCCATGGAATAAAAAGCGAAGCATCCTTTGGTCTCCCCCATGGAACAAAAAGCGAAGCATCCTTTGGTCTCCCCCATGGAATAAAAAGCGAAGCATCCTTTGGTCTCCCCCATGGAATAAAAAGCGAAGCATCCTTTGGTCTCCCCCTTTTGAAGGGGGACGGAAGGGGGATCGGAAGGGGGACGGAAGGGGGATCGGAAGGGGGACGGGAGGGGGATCGATAAGGGGGACGGGAGGGGGATCGATAAGGGGGACGGGAGGGGGATCGGAAGGGGGAGAATTCAAAGCCTCTCTCCTTGTAGGAGAGAGGTTTGGAGAGAGGTTTTCCAAATCCCGTGAAACCCTCCACCCTGAACTACATAAAACTCGGTTGATGGCGAATTAAATTGAGAAACTCTTCACGAGTTTTCTGTTCCTCTTGGAACACACCCACCATGGCGCTAGTTACTGTCCAGGAACCGGGTTTCTGTACCCCCCGCATCACCATACACATGTGAGTGGCTTCCATGACTATAGCCACTCCCTGGGGTTCTAAAATAGTTTGAATGGCTTCGGCAATCTGACGGGTTAGGCGTTCCTGAACCTGTAGCCGCCGTGCATACATTTCCACAACACGCGCTAACTTACTCAGTCCCACAACTTTCTGATTGGGAATATAAGCAACGTGCGCCCGTCCCATAAATGGCAGCATGTGGTGTTCACACAGGCTAAAGAAGTTAATATCCCGTACTAACACCATTTCGTTGTGACCTTCATCAAAAATCGCCCCATTCACTAATTCTTCTAGGGACTGATTGTAGCCACCGGTCAAAAACCGCATGGCTTCCGTGACTCGTTTTGGGGTTTTCAGTAATCCCTCACGTTCGGGATCTTCGCCAACGCCTAAAAGTAGCGTCCGCACCGCGTCCATCATGTCTTCAGTTGAGGCTTCTCCAGGAAGCCGTAGCTGGGGTTGCTGACCATTCTGGGTATTGCGATCAGGACGGGGTTCAACTTGAGTGGTGGAAGTGTTACGATTTACAGGTGTCATAGAGTCAGAGCGATTCAAACCATTGGAGGAAGCAATAGTCATAATTAGGTAGTATTGATAATCTTGACAAGGTTGGATGGGAAGGTCGGATGGTGTCGTTCTAGAGAGTTCCGGCACTGGGCATCACGGTTAGGGAATCGATAACAGCCGCTTGGGGCATTAAAGCGGTGTGTAGAATAGATTGGGCAACAATTTCGGGGGTTAACATGGCTGACCGATTCAAGTCGGCTTTTACGGTGTCTGTATCCCAGATTGGCGTATTCACTGCACCTGGACAGACTGTCACCACCCGAATACCATGGGCGCGTTCTTCAGCCGCTAGGGTTTTGGATAGGGCAATCAATCCGGCTTTGCTAACGTTGTAGGCACCCCAACCGGGAAACGGTTGCTGACCCGCAATGGATGCCACATTAATAATTGTGCCGTGTTGCTGCTGGCGCATGGTGGGTAAAACACCAAGAATGCATTGCCATACACTGGTAAGATTGAGATCCATTACCTGCTGCCAGTCCGCTAAGGGGGTTTCCGTCAGCGTCCCGGTATAGCCCATACCCGCATTGTTGACCAAAATATCCAGGGAGGCAAATTCAGCCGCGATCGCTTCTATCTTAGTTTTGACCTGATCGAGTTGACTCAGATCCAGGTGATAGGATTGAGCATTAACTCCAGCGTCTCGGGCGGCGGTGGCTACTGCCTCTAATTTGTCCTGGGAACGACTGACTAATGCCAGATCAATTCCGGCTTTGG
Organism: Coleofasciculus sp. D1-CHI-01; assembly: GCF_040218875.1. Taxonomy (NCBI): domain Bacteria; kingdom Bacillati; phylum Cyanobacteriota; class Cyanophyceae; order Coleofasciculales; family Coleofasciculaceae; genus Coleofasciculus; species Coleofasciculus sp. D1-CHI-01. The sequence goes on along the minus strand of NZ_JAVJQP010000094.1, from coordinate 106,670 downwards.
CAAAGGCTAAAGCCGTAGCTTTGCCAATACCACTACTTGCGCCAGTAATCAAGGCACGTTTTTTAACGGAAGACGTCATAAAATTTTCCAACTGAGATGCGGCAAGGGTTCCCCGATTAACTCATAAGGGTATTAGGGGAGGAAAGAGTCCGCTAACAAACATTTGAATTAAAGCAACAGCCAATCATTTCTTGCGGCTACATTCTCACCAAAAAGCCCTGGATACAACAATTTTCCCCTTTTTGATTCTGTATTTATCCCCAATTGGGACAAGGAAGATTAAGGAGGACAATCGTATACCTCATGCGATCGCCAACTGCTATGATAAGCAGCAAATTGTTGTAATCTGACTAATTGATTCAACGACAGCCGCCTATAGACAATATCGAACACAACCAACGTTCTCCGAGCTTCTTTGTCGGACAAACAATAAAGTTTGACAGTTAATCCCGAATGGCTAGGGTGACACTTGGATCAAGCTAGGGTTGACTTGCTGATGGATTAACGTCCTGACGCTAAGTTGTGAAGAATTGTTACAGATCTAATTATACGACTATCTGGGTTCCATTGACAAAAGGGCAGAAGTCGGAAGGATAATTCAGCTTTTATCCTTCTTACTTCAGTTGGATGCCAAATTCCCCTTAATTATTGTAACGCTCAAACCATTTTCAAGCATGTAGCTCAGTAAAAACCCCAATATGGCGAAACTTCTGATAGCGTAACTCCCGACGTTCCTTGGGACTCAACCGAGATAAATCTTTCAGATTTTGCAGGAGGGCAGCTTTAAGCGTTGCAGCGGCGGTTAAGGGATCAGAATGAGCGCTGCCTAAGGGTTCAGGCACTAATTGATCCAAAATTCCTAAATCTTTGAGATCCCAGGCGGTTATCCGCAGCGCAGTGGCGGCTTGGGGGGCTTTAGCGGCATCTTTCCAGAGAATCGCGGCACAGGCTTCGGGAGTAGCAACCGTATAAACGGCTTGTTCCAGCATGAGAATGCGATCGCCCACGCCAATTCCCAACGCACCACCCGATCCGCCTTCGCCAATCACCGTACAGATAATCGGCACATCCAGGCGAAACATTTCCCGAAGATTATAGGCGATCGCTTCCCCTTGACCTAATTTTTCCGCATCAACACCTGCCCAAGCCCCCGGTGTATCAATAAACGTTAAAATCGGCATCCCGAAGCGATTAGCATGTTCCATCAGCCGCATCGCCTTACGGTAGCCACCGGGCGACGCCATGCCAAAGTTCCGCGCCACATTATCTTTGGTATCCCGTCCCTTTTGATGCCCTAACATCACCACCGGACGCCCGCCTAAGCGCCCAATCCCACCGACTAATGCTGGATCATCATAGCCGCCGCGATCGCCGTGTAACTCCATCCATTCATCACTAATCGCCTGAATATAATCCAGCGTACTCGGACGCCGGGGATGACGGGCTAACTGAAGCCGTTGGGCTGGAGATAAACTACTAAAAATTTCTTGACGTAGTTGTACCGCCCGTGCTTCTAACTGACGAATTTGGTCAGAGACATCGACATTGTTTTCCTGGGCGAGTTCGCGAATTTGGTTAATTCGGGTCTCTAATTCATACAGGGGCTTCTCAAAGTCCAGCAGAAAAATCCGGTTTGCAGTGGTCATGGGTCAGTCGTTTTATCCCTTAAACGTTCAGCAGCGGTCTAAATCCATGTTTAATTGACACCCGTCCAATTTTTTCCATCTTGTCTACCGTAATCTGATTCCGTCCCCAGGAAAAGTTGGTATACCAATTTTCAAATTCTAAGAGCATCGACTCGGCGAAGCAGGCAAATAGCTGGCGTCCTGGATCTTTCATTTCCACGATTTGCATAATTTTCCAGTCGATATCCAATGAATGCTCGACAATGCCTCCATTGAGAACATAAATGTCGGGATGTTGTAACTTAGTGGCTAAATTCTTGGGATACCCCCCATCAATCAGCAGACAGGGCTTCTTTAGCACCGAGGCATCAATGTCAATGCCCTTGGACATACTCGCTACCCAGACAATAATATCCGCTTGGGGTAGCGCCTCCTCCAATCCCATGATCTTGCCGCGCCCAAGTTGATCTTGTAAAGCTTGCAATCGTTCCTGGTTACGGGCAGTTAAGAGAATCTCGGCGACATCGGTGCGGGTATTGAGCCAACGACAAACGGCACTGCCAATATCGCCCGTTGCTCCACAAACTGCCACGGTAGCTTTTGACAGGTCAATGCCCAGCTTTTGCGCCCCTTGTTCGACTTGGGCGCATAGGATATATGCCGTGTGGGTGTTACCGGTGGTGAAGCGCTCAAACTCTAACTTGATATTGCGAACCTGGCTTTTCTCATATAAGTGGAATTCTTCAAAAATAATTGACGAAAAGCCACCTAATGCGGTAATGTCAATGCCGTTTTTTTGAGCATGAGCCATCGCGTTGAGAACTTTACGGATAGCGGCTTTAATCCGGCGCGTGGCTAGCATCTCTGGCAAAAAGCACGATTCCACATAGCGTCCTTCTATCGTCTCCCCGGTTAGGCTAGTCACCTTAATGGTGTCCACGATTTGGGGAGGGGCGCTGCACCAAAAATCTAACCCTTGATCAGCATATTCTGGGTAGCCTAGATCTCTGGCGACGGCTTGGGCGTGTTGCAAACTGGTGAGGTGACCGATAAGACCAAACATTTACTGCTCGCTGGTAAGGCTGTTAATCAGGGGAAAATGGGAAATTAGACTAAGAATTTGTTAAGGACTTTAAAAAATCTTATCAGGAATATTGGGGAGATGGGGGTGATGGTTTAAGTTTTGACCCTTCGCTTTGCTTGAGCGCATGGCGCGTGATGTTTGTAGGGGCGGGTTTCACTACTATCGTTTCTTGCCTCACCCGGATGTGACTAAACCCGCCCTGATTGAGTAGAGACGTAGCATGCTACGTCTCTACATTCGACGATTACATCTAGGTTGAGCTAGGCTGCTGTCAATCCGTAGGCGGACATCCGCATGATGTCACGGGTGGTAAAGCCGATGTTGCTGAGGGCTTCACCGTAAGCGATCATGAAGTCTTCTACGAGAGCATCTTTTTCCATTCCCAGGATATGAGCATCCTTCTCAACTTGGTTGAGCATCCGCCAAACCAGGGGCAAGTTTTGCTTATTGGCTTGTTCGAGTTCGGTTTTCGAGGCTTCAAAGTTCTGCTTGAGCCACTCTTCGCCAAAATTCAGGTGCATGTACTCGTCTTTGACCACACCTTCGGTGATTTTGCGGGCAAAGGGATCAGCAACGGGAATGTAAATGTTGTAAGCCGCGATCGCGAAACATTCAATAATCAGCGATTGGATCAGCAAGCAGGTAACGATATTACCTGAGGCGGCGGCGGTTTGGAAGTTTTGGTGTAAATCGCTGAAATACTCCTTGGCAAACTCCATATCCGCTGTGACACTCAAGTTTCGACCACAGGCTTGAAATCCCTTCTTATGGCGGTTTTCCATCTTGGCTAGGCTGGCTAGCTCATCCTTTTGGTCGGGTAGCCATTCAGCCAGTTGGATGTAATTATCATAAGCTTCTTGTTCCCCTTCGATCACGATCGCGTTGATGCGGCTATAGGCGTCCTTGTACGTTTCACTATTGAAATCTAGCTCTTGACTGACTGTAAGCTGCTGCATCAGTAGATTTTCTCCTGTTTGCATGAGTAGACGTGTTTCAAAAAAGCTTTGAACCTAATCCTAGACCGTTGGCTCAAAACCGCTATATCAAACTTAACCCATCAATCATATATGGTGAGAGGTATTGATTAATAGTGCTTTAGCCAGCAAATTCTCCCCTCAATCATCAGTATTCATTTATTAAAAGCATAGGATTAAACAAAGATAAATGTCTAAATCGCTACAGATTTAGGCTTCGTCATTTGTGCTTTGCTCCCTCTGCTTCCCCTGCTTCCCCTGCTTCCCCTGCTTCCCCTGCTCCCTCTGCTCCCTCTGCTTCCCCTGCTCCCTCTACTTCCCCTGCTCCCTCTGCTTCCCCTGCTCCCTCTGCTCCCCCTGCTTCCCCTGCTCCCCATCACGACGGAACGAAACGCTAGAATATGGAGTCGAATGCTTATTCATCCCTTACTTGCTTATCCATGTTTGATTGGGTCTGGTTATCTCGCGTCACAGGGCTAGGATTAGTAGGAACCGCTGCTGGATCTGCCTTATTCTTTGGTATATTAGGGCGAACCTTCCTCTTGGAACCAAATAGTCGTCACCCGAACTCAGTAGCAGCGATCGCGCCGGGTAAGACTCAAGCTGTAACCTTACCCCCGCAACCGTTACCCTTACTCACTTTACCCAAATCCCCTCCCGCCTCGGAGGTATCCCAGAAATCTCTTCCGGTTCTTTCGCGTCCATTCGATCTCAAGCAAAGCCTCAGCACCTATCAGCCTCTGTTTTCGGCACCAACCTCTTTAGGGATGGTGGCTATTGGTGTAGCCGAGGGGAATTATCGCCTGTTTATTGAAAATGGTAATCTCTATGTTCAGCAAACCCGATTCTACTTTGGACATACTGATCCGGGTAACTTATCCTGGGGGGATGTAGTCACGAATTATGGACCCTGTAGTGATCAAGGACGCAGTGGTGGAGATATTGCCTTAGCCGAACAACTGTGTTTAGAGCGATCGCGATCGCGATTACCCACTCATCTCGTTGATTTGAATGGGGCGGGTATTGACCCAGAACGGGATTTAGAGGCTTTACTCAATGTAGCTGATTTATACAATCAGGCAATGCCTATCCACTCCCGCCACTTTCCCCAAGCCCTCGCCATTGCCAAAAAAGGCGGGTTAAAGGGAATTGATGCCCTAGCATGGGCAAGAACAGCATCCTTTTACCTCAATGTCAATAATGAGTTGGATTTAGAGACAGGTTCCAACAAAGCCACAGGACTCTTAGGCATCTGCGCCAGAGAAAACCTACCCATCACTGAATGGGATTGTGTTTACAAAGACCAACTACGACGAGTCAAAGCCATTGCCTCGGTTGTTGATAAATATCGCCAAATCTACCAATCAAACGCAAATTAGAGGTAGCTGAATTAAGGATTGTGGTGAGAATAGGGAACAGGGAACAGGGAACAGGGAACAGGGAACAGTATGGTAATGGCGTGGCACACCTTAATTGGTGGATTAGAATTGTAGGGGCACCATCCTTGCGCCCAGTTTAAACGTCAAATCTATTCCACAATTTTAGCTGTGTCAGCCCAGTAGTCAGGGCTTTAGCCCTAGATGCTGTTAGGTTGAGCGAAGTCGAAACCCAACCTACAACCTGGAACTAAATAAACCTTTACGCGACAACGTTTTGAGGTTTGCCGTCGGCAAATGCGACAATATTTTCAACCGTTGTATTAATAATCCGCTGGACAGCTTCCTTGGTATTAAAAGCACTGTGAGGAGTAACAATCACATTCCGTAAGTGCAGTAAAACATGATCCGCCAGTAAGGTTTCTAAATCGTGCTGTTTGTGATAAACCGATCGCAACAGTTCAGCTTCCTCACGCATTACAGGTTCTTCGGGTAGCACATCCAAACCAGCCGCCGCCACTTTTCCCTCAGCCAACGCCTGCAATAGGGCATTGATATCAACTATAGGTCCACGAGAGGTGTTAATTAAAATAACACCCTCTTTCATCGCGTCAAATTGTTCAGTGGAAATAAGATGATGAGTTTTAGGATTTGCTGGAACATGTAAGGTGACAACATCGGCACTGGATAAAACTTCTTTCATGTCGGCATACCGAAACCCCAGCCGCGACGCCAATTCTTCTTTTAACTTCACATCAAATGCCACAACCTCCATGCGAAATCCCTTGGCAATTTCAATCACGCATTGTCCAATATTTCCTGTGCCAATTACCCCCAAGGTTTTACCCCGCAAGTCGAAGCCTTGAAGCCCTACCTGGGAAAAATCACCTTTGCGAGTGCGATCAGTTGCCTCAATTAAATTATGGCTGAGGGCTAATAGCAATGCAAAAACATGTTCAGCTACAGTATTCTCACCGTAGGTGGGTACGTTACAAACCTTTATGCCATGTTCTTGGCAATAGTCAGTATCAATGTGGTCAAAACCTGTTGATCGCGTGGCGATCATTTGCAGATTGTTGAATTGTTTTAAAACATCTGTACTTAAATCTGAGTAGATAAACGTGGAAATAATATCGGCATCTGCATAGTGGCTAGCGTTGTCTGTAGTTAGTGACTGCTCCACACATTCAACTTGATGGAAGGAACTCAGTTTTTGAAAGATATCCTGTTCCCAGGATTCAACATTGAAAGCAATGATTTTCATAATTTTACCTTCTATTGCTCAAGTTTGCTTTTTTCGATTAATTCATGAAATATTGATGCTTTATTATCCTAAAGTTGTGGCGGTATGGTTTCTATCTCAGGGTATAAACTTCCCTAGAGCGTCGGTCAAGTATTATGAGAAACCGGGTTTCTCGTGAGGATGACAAGCTTTCACCCAAAAAAACCCGGTTTCTTGACTGTCCTAGCTGAAGCCCTCAGTACGAAGCCAATCTATTGCACCAAATTAGCTGGGTCACGCCAGTATGACGAAGGGCGGGTTTTGTTGAGAGGTTATCGGTGAGGATCAAATTTAAATGGCTAAACCCGCCCCTACAATTACTACTCTTTGTGACGGTTAACTAGGGTTAGACAAACCGACGCTCTCAGCGTCTGCTTGAGGTTTGAGCGGTAGTTCCACAGTAAAAGTGGCTCCCTTTCCGTCTCCATCACTTTCGCACCACACAGTTCCTCCGTGCAGTTCAACCAAGTGACGCACAATCGCTAGTCCTAATCCTAATCCGCCATGGGAACGAGTTATTGAGCCTTCAGCTTGGCGAAAGCGGTCAAAAATGTAAGGCGCAATGTCAACAGACACACCCTTCCCCGTATCTTGCACCCGAATTTGTACCGCATTTTCTAACCATTCCAAATAAATGTTGACTTGTCCGTGAGTTGGGGTAAACTTAATCGCATTCGACAAAAGATTCCAAAAAATTTGCTGTAAGCGATCGCTATCCCCCTTAATCACAGTCTGACTCGGTTCTAAAAAGGAGTCAATCTGAATACTTTTAGCGTCAGCGGCGGGTTGTAAGGTATCAATTGCGGCGTTGATAACCTGCTGCAAGTCAACCGGGATCACAGTTAAGCGTAAGTTACCCCGAATAATCCGCGACACATCCAGCAAGTCATCAATAAGCTGGGCTTGAGACTTAGCATTGCGTTCAATTACTTCTAACGCCCGCTCTACTTTGTCTGGACTCAGTTGCTTTCTTCGCAAGAGTCCCGCCCATCCTAGAATCGCATTCAGGGGCGTTCTCAATTCATGGGATAGGGTGGCTAAAAATTCATCTTTTAAGCGATTCGCAGTTTCGGCTTCAGCCCGGGATGCTTGTTCGCTCTTGAGCAATTGAGTCCGTTCTGCTTCCGCTTGCTTGCGCTGGGTGACATCTTCAATCGCGCCCTCATAGTACATAACTTCGCCCTGAGCATTGCTAATAGCACGAGCATTATAACGTACCCAAATCATGGTATTATCACACCGGCGCATCGGTATTTCTAAGTCTCGTACCACTCCTTCGCAGTCTATCTGACTCTGCCATAAACGATTGGCTTGGGTATCGACAAGGTGCTTGGATATATTTGTGTCCAGCAAGGCTTGTAGACTGGGATATCCTAACAGTTGCAACAGGGTTGGATTGGCTTCAATAATTTGACCCGTTGGTGTCATCCGGTAAAGTCCGATGGGTACGCTTTCAAAGAGTTGTTGATATCGTTGTTGCATCTCTTTGAAGGCTTGATGTTGCTTAGAGCGCTCCCAGGCTCCTCGCACGGCGGCGGCAAGACGAGTATAATGCTGAGGGGATTTAATAATATAATCGTCAAGTCCTGACTTCATTGCCTCAACAGCAACTTCTTCGTTTCCTGTCCCGGTAAACATGACTACAGGGCAATCTGGATACTGCTGCTTGACTTGGTGCAGTACATTTAAACCATTGCTCCAACGCAAGCTATAATCAGTGACGACGATATCAAACTTTCGCTCGGCTAATATCTGCTGGAGTTGCTTGATATCGGTAATCTCTTTAGACTGTAATTGTTCAAACTCCTGCTCTAGTCGGCGTAGCGCTAACATGCGATCGTCGGGGTTATCGTCAATTAGCAGGATTCTTACGGGATTGTCATTTGTCATTTGTCTTATGTCATTTGTCTTATGTCATTTGTCTTATGTCATTTGTCTTATGTCATTTGTCTTATGTCATTTGTCTTATGTCATTTGTCTTATGTCATTTGTCTTATGTCATTTGTCTTATGTCATTTGTCTTATGTCATTCAGACTAAAGGTTTTTCGTTGAACATTAACCAATATAGGTCAAGGGTACGAATCATTTCTAAAAAATCATGAAAGTTTACAGGTTTCACTAAATAAGAATTCGCGCCCATATCATAAGCTTTATTAATATCCGGCGTTTCTCTGGATGCCGTTAATACCACCACTAATAGACGTTTTAACCGAGATTGCTGTCGAATCCAAGCTAAAACTTCTAAACCGGATTTACGAGGTAGTTTTAAATCGAGTAAGATAAGAGTTGGAATAGGATGGGATTTTAGGTTATCATACGGTGCTTTGCGGTCTAGGTAATTGATTGCCTCCTCTCCATTTGTGACAACTTGCAGTGAATGAGGTAAATCGAGGCGTTTAAATGCACGCTGAATCAAAAAAACGTCATTATCATCATCTTCAACGAGTAAAATATCAGCAGGTTTGCTACTCATAATCTTCTCCATAAAACTTACTCAAAACCTCAAAGACTGAGGAGAAAAGGTTTAACCGCTTATCGGTTTACAGCCAAATCTGATCTGTAAAACCCGCCCCTATTGCCTAACAGAGATGTCATGACACGTCTCTACTTTTTGCGCCTCAATCCAAAATCGGCTTCCCTGATGGAGTGATGATTCAACGCCCGAACGCCCTCCTAGACGTTCCATACCTTTGCGGACAAGGGCTAAACCAATACCACTACCATGATAGTGTTCACGACCATGTAAGCGTTCAAATACCAGAAAAATCTTTTCTTGGTATTCCGATTCAATGCCAATTCCATTATCCTCGATCCAGAGTCGTATCCATGTACTACCATTAACGTCTTTTCGTTCTTCTGCCCACACCTGTATCTGAGGCTGTACTGTTTCTGGGACAAACTTGATCGCATTAGCGATCAAATTTGATAGAACTTGCATAAGTGTAGCACGATGACCCAAAACCTCTGGTAGAGGTATGACCCCTTTCTCGGCTACCTTAATTTGGGTATTTGTGTTTTTAATCAGTTCCTGAAGTTGGAAGAGGACTTCTGACACAATGAAGTCTAAACTAATCGATTTTAGGGGAAATTCTAGACGCCCTAAACGACTATATTCTAGTAAATCTTGGATCATTTTATCCAAACGCTGGGCAGCCGTGGTAATCCGTTGAGTATAGTCTAAACCGATTGGATCTAATTGGGAACCGCAGTCTTCAACTAAGGCATTCGCAAACCCTTGCATTGCTCGTAACGGCGCTCTAAGATCGTGCGAAACGGTGTAGGAGAATGCTTCGAGTTCCGCATTGATGGCTTGTAATTCTTGAGTTCGTTCAGTGATTCCTTCTTCGAGTTCGATGGTGTAGCGTTTAAGCTGCTGTTGTAATCGGGATTGAGCAATCGCGATCGCGAGTTGATTTGCCACCTCTTGTAAAATGGTCTTACCTTCGTCATCAAGGGCATTGTCCCCACTGAACTCTAGGTTGAGCGTGCCAATTAATTCTTGCTTACTTCGGAGCGGAATAACCTGGAAGGATGACACATTTTGTGAGAGCAAGACTCGCACCATGGGTCGCAATAAGGGTACAATCTCTATCTGTTGGAGTTGATGGATTTTACCATCAGCTAATTGAGCCAGTTGAGGGGTAAACGGTTCTAGATCAATAGTTATTCCGGCTGGGTTTTCCGTCTCACCATCAGTCGCCAAGAGAGTCGCTTGCCTAGAGTCCCAATCAAAAACCATCACACTAAGATGAGTACAAGGTAGCAGGTATTTTAAATTGGCTAAAGCCACTTGAGCCATCACGGACGGTGGTTGATCCGCGAGAATGGTTTGGTCAATGGCTTGTAAGGTTTGCAAGCGGTCAATTGTTTGTCGCAATTGGAGTTCAAGTTGCTTGCGCTGGGTGATGTCGAAGGTGAAGCCGAGAATTTGCTCAATGTCTCCTTGCTCATTCAACATCGGCACATACTTGATCACTGTGGTGAAGGGGTTAGTAGTTGGTAACGTAATTGTGGCTTCTATCGTTTTTGGAGTACGGGTTTCTACTACATGCTTTAAAGTCGGTAAATACGAATCTGTAACCTCCGGTGACCAAATTTCTTCATCCCTGCGTCCCAGATAATCCGTTGATGACTTGCCCGTGCGTTCAAGGGTGGTCGTATTTACAAAAATAAACCGTCGTTGAGCATCATAGATGACAAACATATCCGGACTATGATTTACCGCTAACCGGAATCGTTGTTCACTCTGACGCAGGGCTTTCTCGGTGCGTTTGTATGCGCTAATATTATGATTAACTTCTAAGATGGCTAATGGGTTACCTTGATGATCTCGCTGTAATGTCCAACGACTCGCCACGGTAATTTGAGTCCCGTCCTGTGTCGTTTGAATTAACTCACCGGGCCAATATTCTTGATGCCATAATTGAGCCTGAATGTCGCTTAATGCCTGGGGAAAAATCGTGTGCAGCAATTGGTGAGCATTTTGTCCAATAGCGTCCTGACTACTCCAACCATACAAACGTTGCGCTCCCTGATTCCAGTAGGTAATTCTGTCCTCCAGATCCCGCACGATAATCGCATCATTGGCTAAATCCAACAGTTGCGCTTGTTGGCGAAGTTGTTCGAGGGCTAATTTCTGCGTGGTAACATCTGTTTGTACTCCCAGGAAATGAGTCAATTGTCCTTGGGAATTTCGCACGGGTGAGATATAGAGATCATTCCAGAACAAGGAACCATCTTGACGATAGTTTCGCAACGTTATTTGACAGTCTTGTTCTGTGGCAATCGCTTGCCGCAATTCCTCCAATTGGGCTTGATTGGAGTCATCTCCATGCAAAAAGCGACAGTTACGACCGAGTATTTCTGGGGCGTTGTAACCCGTGAGTCGTTCAAACCCAGAATTGACGAAAATAATCGGATTGTCCGGTTGATGGGGATCACTAATTAAAATACCATTGCTACTCGCATTAACCGCACTCTCCAATATCCGCAATCGTTCCGCTTGTTGACAACGGTCAATGGCTGCACCGAGAATATTCGCGATCGCTTGCAAAAAGTTAATGTCATCTTGGCTAAACTGGCGGGAATCTGTACTATGAATACCCAAAATACCAAAGGGTTGACTATCGGGGTTGGGCATAGTATCCCAATGTTTAAGAGTCCCAGGCTTCGCCAACGAGAGTCCAGGAATAATCACACTCATCCCACTGACAACCCCATGGTCACGTAATAGAGGCGGAGCCGAAAATCGCGATTCTGTTCGCAAATCTTCGACCACGATTGGTTCTTGAGACAGGAGTGTATAGCCGGCTTGAGAATTGGTTTCCGTATCGACAGTAGCTTGACCGACTAAGCCAACCTGCCAACCTACACCCGCCCGCAACAATAAGGCTTTGCCATGAGGAAGTAATTCCAAGACTTTGGCATAGTCTACGTCGAGAGTTTTTGCCAAAAGAGTCACCGCACAATTCATTAACGAATCAATGTCAATCCCCCTTAAGGCATATTGACTAAACCGCACAATTGTTGTTTGCTGAGCGACTCTAGCTTGGAGTGTAGCGATCAATTGCAGGTTCTGGGAAATGGTGATGGGTGGAGTCGCTTTTAGCCGAGAAGATTGAGACTTTAGCTTAGGCGCTAACGCAGAACGAACGGCTGTCACCAATTTTTTATAATGGGACGGCGATTTAATAATGTAGTCATCTATACCCGCTTTCATTGCCATTACAGCGAGTTCTACACTGTCTTGACTGGTGAACATAATAAATGGACAAGCGGGTTGCAGACGTTTAACCTGCTTAAAGACCGCTATACCAGTTGTCCAAGGAAGTTCATCGTCCGCGATCGCAATATCGAAATGACCCTCTAAAAGTACCTGATTTAGGTCTTTAGCATTGGTCGGCTGGGCGACGTGCAGTGCGGAAAACTCTTGCTGTAATTGACGAATGATTAAGGCTCGTTCATCTGGGTTCTCATCAATGAGGAGCAGATGCACAGGAGTGTTAATCACAATTTGTCAATTTTATTCAGAGTAGAGACGTACCATGGCACGTCTGGGAGCAGGAGAGATATATTATATATTACTTTAGAGGAACCCCGTTGCACAAAAATAAGTTTTTGCAATATACCTGTAAAATAACCCATTTTTGACTACTTATAAACTTGGGCGGGTTTTGTTGTTCAGTTATCGGCTTGTTATTGAGTTTTAGTCCCTAAACCCGCCCCTACAATTGACAGACGTGCAATGGCATGGCTCGACTCCTGTGCATGTATAAAAAGGCATGATCTATCCCAAGTAGGAGAATTCCCCGGAAAACTTTGGGTAAACTGCACAGCAGACGAGTACCGCTACCCACACCAGTCAAAATTTCTTGTAATTTGAATTTTATAAATTATGACAATAACCACTTCAACACCCCAAGCGTCCTTCTCTCAACCGGACATTCCCGTTACCCAAGTCCGGCAAAATCAGGCTGCCGAACTCGACGCGATCGCAAAATATCGCCGTGCGGCTAACTACCTAGCGGCGACTCAAATTTATCTCAAAGATAATGTTCTCTTACGCGACCCTTTAAAACCCGAACACATCAAAGATCGTTTACTGGGTCACTGGGGGACTTGTCCCGGCATTAACCTAGTCTACGCCCATCTCAACCGATTGATCAGGCGTTACGATGCCAACATGTTTCTGGTGACTGGACCCGGACATGGTGCGCCTGCGAACCTTGCCAATCTTTACCTAGAAGGATCGTTACAGGATTATTATCCTGACCTTAGCTTCGATAAAGCTGGAGTGCATCGGTTAGTCAAGCAATTTTCTTGGCCCGGTGGCTTTCCCTCTCACCTGTATCCGGGGATTCCGGGCACGATTCACGAAGGCGGAGAACTAGGCTACGCCTTGGCGACAGCATTTGGGGCGGTAATGGATAACCCCGATCTAGTCGTCGCTTGTATCGTTGGCGATGGCGAATCAGAAACTGGACCCACCGCTACAGCATGGCATGGTAATAAATTCATTGATCCGGCTGAATCCGGGGCAGTTTTACCGATTTTGCATCTGAATGGCTATAAAATTGCCAGCCCGTCTATTTTTGGCACGATGAGTGATGAAGAATTGCTGCATCTATTTACCGGATACGGCTACCAAGTACGAATTGTCGAAGATGCGGACTTGGATGCTGATATGTATGCTTCGATGGATTGGGCATATCAGGAAATCTGTCGGATTCAACAAGCCGCCCGTTCTGGAAACCGCCTCAGCAAACCCCGTTGGCCCCTCCTCATCTTGCGATCGCCTAAAGGATGGACAGGGATTAAAGAAGCCGACGGCGTACCGATTGAAGGGAATTTCCGGTCTCACCAAGTTCCGCTCAAAGGGGTTAAAAGTAATCCCGAACATCTAGAACTGCTAGAAAATTGGTTCCGTTCCTACCGTCCAGAGGAACTCTTTGACGAACAAGGGCAACCTTCACCCGATATTTTAGACCAATGTCCCCAAGGGGAACGGCGCATGGGCAGCAATCCCCACACCTTCGGCGGGCGTATGCGTCAACCCTTAGATTTACCGGATATTTTTAACGATGCTGTCCCGGTAGAACATCCAGAAACCGCCGAAGGGTGTAAACGGGGTGAAAGGAGCGTTAGTAATACCTACAAAGTCGGAGAATACCTGCGGGATGTGATTCAGCAAAATCCCAGCAACTTCCGTATGTTCTGCCCCGATGAACTCGAATCCAACCGCCTGTACAAAGTCCTCGACGTTACCCAGCGTAACTATCAGTGGCACACTGAAGCCTTTGATGGCGAGATTGGACCCGATGGGGGACGAATTATCGAATTGCTGAGTGAACATACCTGTCAGGCATTCTTACAAGGGTATCTCCTCACCGGACGACATGGTTTATTCCCTTCCTACGAGGCATTTTTGGGCATTGTCACCACGATGATGGATCAGTATGCAAAGTTCTTAAAATACTCCAAAGAATTTCCCTGGCGTTCGCCTGTATCATCTCTGAATTACTTAGAAACCTCAACCCTGTGGCGACAGGAACATAATGGGTTTTCCCACCAAAATCCGGGTTTTATTAATAGTGTCTTGGATCAGCAAGCTGACTATGCGCGGGTGTATTTACCCCCCGATGCCAACTGTCTTTTGAGTACCATTGACCATTGTTTACAAAGTACAGGCTATGTCAATTTAGTCATCGCCAACAAAAATCCTCTGCCGCAATGGTTATCAATGGAAGACGCGATCGCCCATTGTCGGGCAGGTGGTTCAGTGTGGCAATGGGCGAGTACCGATGATGGGGTTGATCCAGATGTGGTACTGGTAGGAATTGGCGATTGTCCCATGTTAGAAGTGATGGCAGCCGCGCAAATCCTCAGAAATGAATTACCGGAATTACGGATACGAGTGGTTAATGTGACGGATTTATTAATTCTGGAGCAAAATTCTACTCATCCTCACGGGTTAGATGATGATATGTTTACTGCCCTATTCACCCCCGATAAACCCGTGATTATCAACTTCCATGGTTATCCCTCGCTGATTAAACAAATGCTGTTTGGGCGTCCAACGATTGAGCGATTCCAAATTAATGGGTATCAGGAAGAAGGGACAACCACTACACCATTTGATATGCAAGTCCGCAATGGTACGAGTCGTTATCATTTAATCATGCAAGCGATTCGTTTAGCGGCACAGAAAAATTCTCGTGTATCCGCACGGGCAAATGATCGGGTGCGTCATTATGAATATGTGTTAGCGGCTCATGGGCAGTATATCTGTGAGACTGGCGACGATCCCGAAGAGATTACTAATTGGCAGTGGTGTTAATTTGGTCATTTGTCATTTGTCATTTGTTAGGGAACAGGGAACACCTCGGCTTCGCTCGGTGTGTCATAGGCAATAGGGTTAAGATTCGTCTGTAGGGGCTTTAACTTATGTTACAGCCCTCACCCCCAGCCCCTCTCCCAAGCTTGGGAGAGGGGAGCCATGTAGCAACGTAACGTACTACGTCTCCCTCAAATTATCCTATTTAATCCATTCCTTTGTTATCAGAATTAGCGATGAAAGTTTTAGTATTAAACGCGGGTTCTAGTACCCAAAAAAGTTGCTTGTATGAAATTGGCGAATCTTTGCCCAATTCTCCGCCAGAACCCATCTGGGAAGCCAAAATTGAGTGGACTGGACAATCCGATACAGAACATTTAAAGGTTAAAACGTCTCAGGGACGATCCATAGAGGAACGCCTACCCACCGATGATCGAATGAAGGCGATCGCTCAAATGCTGAATACACTCTGGCGCGGTCAAACTCAAGTCATTTCCCAACTGAGTGACATTGATGTCGTCGGACATCGGGTGGTTCATGGCGGCGATAAATATCGTCAACCAACGTTGATTAATGCTGAAGTGAAAGACGCGATCGCGTCTCTGTCTCCGTTAGCGCCATCCCACAACCCAGCCAATCTAGAAGGAATTGAGGCGATTGAGAATATTTTACCCGATATGCCCCAAGTGGCTGTATTTGATACCTCATTTCATTCCCAAATGCCTTTACCTGCTGCGATTTATCCAGGCTCTAAAGACTGGCTAGATCAAGGGATACGTCGTTATGGTTTTCATGGGATAAGTCATCAATATTGCCTGGAACGAGTTGCCCAGTTGTTGGCAAAAGAGGCTAACTCGTTACGAGTGATTACTTGTCATTTAGGGAATGGGTGTTCCTTAGCCGCAATTCGGGATGGTATGAGTATTAATACAACGATGGGTTATACACCTTTAGAAGGATTAATGATGGGTTCGCGTTCGGGTTCAATTGACCCTTCGATTCTGATTCAACTGATGCGACAGGGGTATAATGCGGATCAATTAGAGCATTTGCTGAACAAAGAATCGGGATTAAAAGGGTTATCGGGTGTGAGTAGTGATATGCGCCAAATCAATGACGCGATCGCGGCGGGTAATGAACAGGCTAAACTTGCCTTGGATGTTTATATCCACCGCTTGCGCTTCTATTTAGGGGCAATGTTAACCTCTTTAGGCGGATTAGATGTATTGGTATTTGCCGGCGGGGTTGGCGAACATCAAGCCACTGTGAGAACCGCCGCCTGTGACGCTTTAGCATTTTTGGGACTTAAAATTGACGCAAATAAGAATGAAACAAATCCCGTAGATACAGATATTTCCACAGAGGATTCAAACGTGCGTGTTTTCGTGATTCATACCCAAGAAGATTGGGCGATCGCGCAATCCTGTTGGAACATGGTTAAAGCGTCGGGTAAGTAATCAAAATCTGTAGGGGCGGGTTTAGCCACTAAAACGACTTGGCACTAATAACTTCTCAACAAAACCCGCCCTGGCTTGGTATTATCTTGTAAGGGGCAACTACTTCGTTCGGGAGTCTAAGTCCTTTCATCGGGGTGTTGGCTGGATTTAGGAAGCAAATCCTCGAATTTAAGCGAGGGCATGGGATGTTGGTTGAGAGATTCTGTTATTGCCTCATCCGCTATTTTCCTATACTCTTGCTGTAATCTCGCTTGCGCTTGTGCCTCGTCTTCTTTTCCAAACAAGTCTCGATAAGAGTTAACAAAAGCAGTTATAAATTCACTCAAACTCTCATCTTTATTATCTGAATATTGCTCAATTTGATCAGCAAATTGGCGTAGGTTAGCCGTCATTTTGTGGAACGAGCTGGCTGATTCTTTTGAGAAATGTAAATTGTGCAATCTATCGGGAAATTGCTCTAACGTGTCACCCAAATCAATACCGTGAGCCTTGAGATTTGTTTGGATAGTGTGCATTTGCTGACGCGCTACATCAAGTCGAGCTGAGTCTGGTGAAAGCGAACCTGCAATGATGTCCTTGAAGGTGGCGATTAGATTGTCTAAGCTGACTTTTGCCCTTTCTGGATGATTGGGCAATTCTTCCGGGGAAATACCCAATAAAACAGCCATTAATTCTGATAGAGTTGTGGTTTGTCGCGGAGTTTCTGGAGATTGTCCAATGGAGAAATTGATCTGATTAAACAAAGCATCTTTAGCCTGATCAATTGCCTGGTTGATCTGAGATTCTAGGTAAGCTGTTGCTTGCTCTTGGGTAATTTCATAAGAAGCTATTTTCGCGATCGCCACTTCTTTTTGTTCACCCTCTAGGTTGCAGATTGGGAAATCGCCACAAGGAATTTTTTTGCAATTGGGAATGAGGAAGTAGCGAGTTTGGCTTGCATCAATCCACAAGGAACATTGATCTTCAGGATTTTGATTTTCTGGAAGTCGTTGAGGTATAATTAACCAAGCTCCATCTGATTGCTGTTCGGTTTTCCAGGCATCTGCACTCAGGTGGGATATAGCTTCAGATAGGGGGGCTGTCGTCCACAGCATAATTGGTAGTTTTTCCAGATACAATCTGTCATACTCTACGCTGGCGTTAATCGTTCCATTGGGTTGGGTTTCCCAAGAAACAAAGCCACAATCTGCTCTTGTCATCCGCACCCCGGTACAGAGAATATCTATTAACCAAGAAATACTGGCATTATTGGCTTCTTCGCCTACTAACTGTTTAGCGGTATCAGCACCAAGATTTAGAGTCAATATTTCGGAATTGTTTGGTCTGGAGGTAATTATGATAACAATTGAATGCTGAGTTCCGTCTGGAAGTAGCAGTGAGAGAGTTAGGGGTTGGAAGTCTTCTGTAAGAGATTCGGAAGCCGTGTAGATATTTTGGGGAAAATTGACAAGTTTATAAAATGGGGAAGGATTATTTTGAAGGTATTTCAGAAATGAACGTACTGGGTTTGAATAAAAGGGTACTGGAGATAATAAATTTACGAATAGTTGTTCCATTGTCACATTTTTAATGAACAGATCACTCGATGTTTATTAATCGGTTATCTTAGTAATAAATTGATAATAAAATAAATCGTCGTTTTTGTCTAGGGAGTTTCCATGAGTAAATGGTTAACCCATGTAGGAACCCAAGCAATAGATATGTCCTACTTGACTCACGATTCAATATACCGCCTCTATCATCAAGGAGACGTTAGTTTTGAGTCAGGAACCTTGTATTTGTTCTTAGGAGATTTACATGGAAATATAAAAGCTGCTATTATAATAGCTATACGCTTACAAATTTTATTCAAGAGACCATTGCGTTGCATCTTTCAAGTTGGTGATTTCGGATTTTGGCCTAGTGGCTTGGCGGCAAAAAATGAAGCTATTTATTATAAAAAAGAAGATGCATTGGATTTTTATGACATAGCCCAAGCAGCCAAACCGCAAGAGTTTTTTTCATTGGGGCTAGGTGATTTAAAGACTCTTAAGACTCCCTTTTATTTTATTCGAGGCAATCATGAAGATTTTGAACAGTTAGATTTGATGTCGCCGTCTATCCCCTCTGAGGTGATAACAGGCATCTACTTTATTCCCGATTATTTTCATGGAGTAATTGAAGACTTACATATCATGGCTCTCGGCGGAATTCTAACAGATCTAGAGCGAGGTAAGGGAAAGAAAGCTAAACTTGAATTTAAGAAATCAAAACACAAGTTAAAGACCGATAGACGCCGCTCAAATGTATCCTTACTTGTTCAACTCAATTCAATTGGAGTAGACTTGCTACTTACCCATTCTGGACTTGCATCTAGAGAAAATCATGATGGTTCTCAGCAACTAGAAAATTATTTAATTTCTAGTGATATTCGGTTACATTTCTATGGTCATCATCATAAATTTTCAATGGGAAAATTAGGAGAAAGTAGTTTCAGCATAGGATTAAGAAACATAGATGTTGATTCTAGAGGTATACTTAGACCCGGTAGTTTTACGCTTGTATCCTGGAAAGATCGGAATAATTTTACGCTTTATTCGGATACTGAGGTAACACTTTGACAATGCAGGTTTTGCTCGATTTCTTCAGGAGTTAGAATCCATATATCTGGTATTTTTAAGTCAGTTAAATAAGCACCCATATATACGGATTTACCTTTAGAACAGGTCAGTTTAAACCCACACATATTATAAAAGTTATGCTCTTCGTCAGGTCGAGAAATTTGTTCAATTTTTGATATGGGTTTCTCCTCTAAACACTTGAGAATGCCGTGGTCATTTTCTTCCGGAAAAAGGGTGTATTTATAAGAAAACTGACTAATTTTATGATTGATCGGTTGGTTGGGCTCACTGGCATCAAAAACCAGAATATTTCCCATGCCTTCATCTACATCAAGATATAAGCGAGAACCCTGATGAGTTTCCAAAAGCAGAGAACCTGATTCCATCCGCAATTCATCTTCAGGTTCTAAATACATTAAGCGGATTATCTTTTGTATCGTTTGACCAACTAGCTGGGATATTAGTGTCAGGTTACGAGTAAGGTATTCAGTGGATGAATGCATCGCTGTTCTCCAGCACAACATTATTGGATGTTGTTGGTAAGTATTTGCCTAAACTGTTTAATCATTCCATCAATATGCCTGAGATAGGCGTTTTGTTTTTGTTTTCTTTTCTTACCCCTAGAAGGAATCTCGTCGATTCGAGCCGGATCGATAAGATGAATAGAACCATCTTCTTCTGAAATCATAAACTGTAAATCGTCAATAACCAAATTGTCATCTTTAGCTTTTTGACGAAATTCCGTTAAATCCTCAATCGTTTTTGGTGTTACCAAGGCTTCTACTGATGGATCTACAGGTTCATTGGCAAACTTTCCAGTACGAAGGATACGCTTACTTAATGCCCCCTCGACCTTTTCCATCACAATACCTTGTTTGGTCACACTCTTACGATCAACCCAAGTCATTAGTCCTTTATAGACCATTGGATATCCTTTGTCCGTTAACGTGGATAAGTTGTCAGCTTCTTTAACTAATTGCTCATTGGGTTGACCATCGGATTGCGTAGCGATTTTAATCAATAAGTTGGGGTGTCCTGGAATTTCATAAAGTGTTCCAAATCCCCCTGCATCAACGGATTGACCCAAGTCAAGTCCACTTGATAAGTCTTCCTTAATTATGCTAAGAAGACCTTCATCGTCTGGATTAGGAACTTTATCTATTCCCTCAGCCGCCACAAATCCTTCACCTGGATTTAAATCGATTTCATCCAGGGTTTGCTGGTGCTGCGTTAACTGCTGTTGCAGGTTTTCGATATCAGCTTGAAGGTTAGCTTGTGCCTCAGCATCTAAACTATCTTCAGACAGTCTATTCAGACGCTCATCAATAATCCGAGGCAGTTTTTCTACCTCCAGTTTGGCTTCCCACGCTCGCGAACCGACTGGTGGTGTGCCATTCTTACTGATCCAGTTCTGAATCCGCTCTTTAAGCTGAAGTTCCCCCCATCCCGATTGACGATAGAAGCCGAAACCCCGACTATATAAGCATTTCAGACAATTACTCTTCTCAATTCGTACCCATGTATATTTAAGATTTTCTTAATACTTTTGGGGAAAAATCTGTGAGATAATTGTAGTCATGTACATAGAACGTGTTCCGAACAGAAATTCCCCACCCGCCGTATTACTTCGCGAATCTTACCGCGAAGGAAAGAAAGTGCGGAAACGGACTCTAGCTAACCTGTCCAAATTGCCGGATGAGGCGGTAGACGGTTTAAAGATTCTCCTCAAGGGAGGCAAAGCCATTGAAGACATCGAGGAAGCGTTTAAAATAATCCGTTCTCGCCCCCATGGTCACGTAGCTGCTGTACTCGGAACGATAAAAAAATCGGCTTAGACTCGATTATCAGCAGCGAAAACACACGTAACAGACGATTAGTGTTATCGATGATAGCGGCAAGGATTATTGCCCCCAAGTCGAAACTAGCCACAGCGAGAGGGTTACAAGAGGCGACCAAACTATCCAGGAAAAGGAGAACGATTGGGATTGTCTGGGACAGATGAAGATGAACTATATCTAGCCATGGACTGGCTCCTGTCTCGACAAGAGGAGATAGAAAACAGCTTAGCGTCTATCCATCTAGTAGAAGGAACATTAGTTCTCTATGATGTCAGCTCAACGTATTTTGAAGGAAAGACTTGTCCTCTAGCACAATTCGGCTATAATAGAGACAAGAAAAAAGGGAAATTGCAAATAGTATTTGGATTATTATGTAACGCCCAAGGATGTCCGATTTCTGTAGAGGTGTTTGAAGGAAATACAGCCGACCCTAGTACATTAAAGCAACAAATAGAAAAAGTCCGCACTCGGTTTGGATTAAAGAAAATAATCTGGGTGGGGGACAGGGGAATGATCACACAAGCGAGAATCCGAGAAGACCTAAAGGAAACAGCAGGAGTAGATTGGATCACCGCGCTGCGTTCAAGCCAAATCCGGAAACTGGTGAACCAGTCGTACATTCAGCTCTCTCTATTTGATGAAAAAGACTTAGCTGAAATTACCTGTGAAGACTATCCGGGAGAAAGATTAGTCGCCTGTCGGAATCCCTTCTTAGCTGAAGAAAGAAAGAGAAACCGCGAAGAGTTATTGCAAGCCACAGAGCAGAAATTAAATAAAATAGTCAGCGCCACATCGCGGCAAAGATGTCCGTTGAGGGGGGAAGCGGAAATTGGACTAAAAGTGGGTGAAGTCATCAACAAGTATGGTGTGGCAAAACATTTCAAAATCCAAATTACTCCCGATAGTTTTTCTTGCCAAAGAAACACTGAAAGTATCAATGAAGAAGCTACATTGGATGGTTTATATGTGGTGATAAGTTCCGTCCCCGAAGAAACGTTTACAGCCGAAGAGACGGTCAAAGCCTACAAAAGCTTATCCAAAGTTGAGCAAGCCTTCCGCAGCTACAAAACCATTGACTTAAAGGTACGTCCCATCTATCATCGCACCAGTGATAGAGTCAAAGCCCATGTTTTCTTATGTATGTTGGCATATTATGTAGAATGGCATATGCGTCGATGCCTAGCTCCGATTCTTTTCGATGAAGATGATTGGGAAAATGCTCTTGAGTTACGCGAAGGAATTGTGAACCATTCAACGAAGAGCAATTCAGCTTCTGACAAAGCCAAAAAGAAGCGGACAGCCGATAACTTACCCGTGCATAGCTTTCAAACCTTGTTAGCTGATTTAGGCACGATTGTTAACAATCGAATTCAGTCTAATATCCCAGGTGTAAATTTCGACTTTGACAAAGTAACCGAACCGACTCCAGTACAGAAGAAGGCTTTAGATTTATTGGGTGTCAGCCTGATATGTACCCAGTGAAGCCAAAAGTGAAATCGCCCTAAGCCAAGATAGGCATACAGTGTAGCCATTTGTCAAAGGGGAACTTCAGTTTAGCGGTAGCGGTTTCCTCTTTTGCACCTGCTTCCGTTTTCGTCTGCGGCTCACCTAGATTTTCTGTTGTTTCGGCTGTCTCTGTTTCCGTTACGGCTTCAACAGCCTTTTGCGCTTCCTGGTTAGCCGTCTTGGCACTGGCGACATCGGGATTCGTGGACTCACTCTTACTGTTTTCCGCCTGACTCTTGTCCGTATTGGCACTATCAGTATCAGCGTTCTTATGCTTACCTTTTTCGTCCTGAATGGCTACTTTCCGTTTAGCTTGAGAATTGCTCTCCGGCTGGTTCCGAGCAGTCTCCCTATCTGGCTCATTGTCAGCCGCCGCACTTGTGCTTTTGGTATCAGCAACGGCATCGCTCTCCGTTTCAGTTTCCTCTAGGGTTTCAGTTTCGCTTATTCCCTCCTGTGTGTCGTCTGAGGGGGTTTTCCTCTTGGTCTGAACGGGAGTTTCAGCCGTCAGCCGATTCAACCCATTCAATCTAAGATTGGTTCTCTGTGCCAAAAGCGGTTGATACTGAGTCTCTAACCCCTTTTGGGGCAGCTTCCTCTGCACCGAAGATGGCTCTTTTCCTGGAGCATTAACTGGAACTTTCAGCCAGTTGGAACTCAAACGGGATGCTCGTTCCTTTTGAGCTTGTAAATCCGACGTTTGGGATTGCGGCTTTTCCGTTTCTGCCTCTGACTCCCCAGGAGGGGTAACACCTTCTGTTTCAGATGACTCCTGATCCTGTGATTCTGCAGCGGCGGATTGCTGCTGTTCTGATTCAACCGTTTCTTCTACCTGTTCTGACGTTGCCTCAACGTCTGGTACTTCCTGCGGCTGAGAGTTATCTTCTGATCCTCCACTAGCAGGCTTTTGCTGAATGGGTTGCGGTGGAGGTGTTTCTGATGCTTTAACCGGGACATCTAAACCGTTGTAGCCCACAACGGCTGCTTGTTCCAGTTTCTGTTGCAGAAAAGCCTTCTGTTCTTCAGGGGATCGCCGCACCACCTTTTCCGGCGGCTTGGGGACTTTGAAGCGGCGCCGCTGCAATGGATTGGGCGCTGGCGTCCGATTAAAGGGTGAGGAATTTTTTTTGCGGATGGGTTCTTGAAAAGACATTGCCAAACGTGTCCCCAATCAATGCTGATCTTTTCTGTGCCTCCATCAACCGCCAATGGCGTGTGTGGGAAGATTCAGAATAAAATATCCTCAGTTGTACCTTGGAGATAAGGTAAGCGCTCATTCCTCTCATCAAAACTTAACACACTCGCGATCGCTATAGTGATATCGAGCTTGGAGAAAATTTATGCGATCGTCACTCACCCCATCAACTGTTCTGTTATCACTTGTGTGATCTTACTGCGCCTGCTCCAACCAATCCACTAAATCCGCCACCTCCGAAAAATCCAATAGCGCTTCTGCTAACGCTTCCAACTGTACGATGGGTAATCTCCTAACCCGCTCAATTAATACTGGCTCAATCTCACCCAACCGCCGCTTAAGTTGACGGACAATCAAATCTACCGTTCTTTCTCGTGGCTGCTGCTGATCTAACCAATCCGCTAGATCTCTGACTTCAGAAAAATTAAACAACGCCACGGCTAAATTGTCTAACTGCTCAGGAGATAACTCTCGAACCCGTTCGAGCAGTGCTGGCTCAATCTCACCCAACCGCCAATTGAGCTGACTTCTAATTAATTTAAATGCTCCTTGTTGCAGAATATCTTGATAAATCACAGATCCACGCATCATATCCTCCCGCAAAAACCGACGAATTAAATCTTTCTCAAACCGCAACCCCGCGAGAATTTCTGTACAACCAGAAATATTTTGTCGCTGCTCCCTATTAGGAATTCTAGCGACTTGCTCCGGAAGGTGCGCCAACAACCCTTGAGGCTCATCAGTTCGCGCCAATGTCGCCAAAGGTAACAGTGTGGGATTAGCTAGAAAAGGTGCTGGATTTTGTTCCCATAAGCGAATAACGCGATAGCGGTGCAATGTTGTGCTATCTCGATACTCTTCAGTGAAAACGACTTCGCTCGTTGTTTCCTGCAAGAAGATGACAACTTGTATAACTTCACACCGATACTGTCGCTTCAAACGCACAGCATAATCAAGCATCCGTAGTGGAATAGGTGGGGTTCGTAGTAGGGGCTTTAGCCCTCTATAGCTATGTGTTATAGCACTAAAGTGCTTACTACAAACAAAGCCCTATTTAGAGAGATGATCTTGTTCATATTTGTTTGTTTAATTGCGAGCATAATCATGGATAAATAACAATAAAAATTAACTACAAATGACCAAGGAACATCATCGCTGATGCCTGATTCACGGTTGCCACTCTTGCCACCGCCTGACGCCAATTTTGTTGGTCTTGCTTCCGGGTTTCTAACTCCTTGAATTCTAACCAAACCTTTGCACGAATATCCTCATCACTCAGAAAAATTTCCCACTCCCGCTTCATGTCTCTGGCATAAATAACCAAATCGATAAATTCCTGCACCATATAATAACGAGCTTGACTGGGTGCGGTTAGCCAACTATTTAATGTTTCCTGACAAGCCGCCACCGCTTGCTCATGCAGTTTTTCCAGATTCCTTAGCACATCTGAAGCATTGGATGGATCAGGTAAAATTCCGACAACTTCCGCCAGACTTAAATCAATATCTGATTGCAGGATCTCATCAAGCTGTTTGCGAATTAAATGTAAAAGAACACTTCCGTAAGAAAACTCTAACTCCCAAAGCGTTCTAAAGCCTAACTCTAATTGATTTCCCCGTTGTCCTAGTAAATCTGCCATGTCTTTGAGAAACTCAGCGCCTCTGGTTGAGGTTAATTCGCCCAACTGACCTTGATTGACTAAAACATCAGTTACCAACGACTTCACTTTATCAATCGATAGTCTCAATCCTTGATCAACTTGTAAAAAATGCCGCGATAAATGAATTCGCAGTTCCCGAATGTAGACGCGGTAGATAGCTTGATAGGATTCTTTAAACTCAAATTCACAACTGCGGCTGATAATCTCCTGATCTGTCTCTGGAATCCCTTTATCGGTTTGACAGTTTTTCAAGGCGGATTGCACCGCTATCTGAAAGTCTGGATCAATGGTTTCAGATTGTTCTTTTAGTTGATTCCTCAGTTCTAAAAGTCCTTGAATTAGTTCCTGAGAGAGTTGCTCAAATAATCGTCTAAATTGGCGAGATTCCCCCGAATTGTATCCCAAGGCTTGAGCCGATTTTTCCAGTGCTTGGTGAATCTGCTGATGCAAGTGTTGCAGGTTACTTTGGCAACGACTCGCGTATCGTTGATCCAAGTCTTGAATATTCACCGTAAGATAGTCTAAAACCTGATTAAAGACTCGGTTCGCAGCATCTGAATCAGAACAATCCGCTATTTCGGTCTGTACGACTTGAATCGTATCAATATTTTGTTTAAGACGTTGACAGGCTCTAAGATTCTCGGTTCTGCGACTATAATTTAAAATCATAAATGACCGTTTTTCTAGATCATTCAGCGCTTGTGCTGCTTTATCATATAACTGAGTATCTAGGCGTTGCCATTGATAACGCTGCGGATCAGGTCGTTTAATAAACAAAACCACATCCACTTGATTACCCAAGGTTTCTAACATCAGCGTTTCATCACCTAACTTGGAGTCGCCTAAACCAGGAACATCCACCAAGGCAATATTGCCAACATCCGGATTTTGAAACGGACAAACGATCTTAACCTCTTTCACCGCCAAGTGTTTGAATGTGGTTAAGTTATTCTGTTGAGTACCATCGCGTTTCTGTGTAACATAATCGGTAATTTCCTCAGGCTTAATTTTTAGCGATCGCGGATTTCCAGACTGAAGCAATGATCTATAGTGACGGAGATTTTGATGATAATCGTAGCAGAGGCGTTTGTACATCTCTTCATTGCTTGCTCCGACTACTCCTTGTTCGGGAAATAGCTGGTTAGCGAACTCATCTAAGCTATAGGGTTTTTCCGTTAAACCCAGTTCATCGTAATAAGGATAAATAACTTCCTTTAAAAAGGATGATTCCGAATGCAGCGTGACTTCAACGTGAACAGAGGGATTAGGTTTAGCTAAAACCATCTGTTCCTGAATGCCATATAAACTGGAGCTTACGCCATTAAATCGAGTTATATTTTCCCTAGCTTTATTGTAAGCAGAAGAGTCCTCTTGCCGATTTTTAATTGTGCTGCGAACTGCCGTACAAGCTCCTCCTTCTAGTGCCGGAATTTCATTATCAGTCAGTCCACTTAAGGTTTTTAGTAATGTACTTTTTCCCTGTCCCATTAATCCGACAACACCAATATTTAAGGTAGGACGTGAGAATCGTTTTTGCAGACTGTTCAGATTTTCGGATTCAACTTGAAGCTGTTGCAACAAATAGGAGAGATGAATGGTATTGAATTGCTCGCGAATTACACTCTCACCGAACGATACATCCAGCCGTTGGCGATACCGTTCTAATTCGCCCAGGGCGGTGGCAAGTTCTGCGAGATGGCTTTCTACCTGTTGTATGTCTTGAACTAGGGGTTGGCGCTGTTCGATGATCTGGTCAATCCGTTGCGCTCTTGTCTGGGGGGGTTGGCTGGTATTCATGAAACCAGAAATGTTGTTGATTAAACCCTTAGATTACTCCAAAGTCGAATGGCACTGAAAAGCGTGCATTTCAAGATCGCCTTCACCCTTGATATACCGTAAGGTGGATATTGCCCACCCAGCCTAGGTTAAATGAGTATCATTCCAGCTATAATGATTGAAATTGCCCAGAATTTCGCAATTCTTGATAAATGCTGAACGGCTTACCCAAATCTGTATAGGCAATGCCCAATAGCATAGCGCTAATCAATTTAACTCTTAATGAACCGTTATGTCATCACCTGATCTGGAGGGATTCGTTTTAAGTCAACAATACCAACTTAAAGCGACGTTACAAAGTCTTCAGTTGACCTGTCAAGTGATTCAAGATTATTACCCCGATAGTCAACTGTGGCAACACAACCGATCGCAAGTTCAGCAGATGCTACAGTTTCTGGAAAACGCGATTCAGGTATATATCCAAGACTTTTCACCCGATCCAGAAAAACGCATCCAGTTTTGGGAAGGCTGTTCCTTGGGCAAATCTCATAATCGCATTCTCCATCCTTTCCAACCTCCCAAACCATTAGTAGAGGTACTCAAAGGAAACGCTGATCCCCGAAATCCCTTGCATCAGGGCTTGTTGGTGGGTTATCGCTTTGCTACACTCAAACGTTTCCTCTCTCGTTTTGAACTACCTGAAGATATGGACATTGATTTAGCGGCGGCTACCTTTGGATAAAATTTGGTTCCCCAATCACCAATCCCCAATCACCTGGAATCCTTCAACAATAAATAATACAGGTTTCCATTCCCGCCAATGACTCCGGCGCGATCGCCTGCCAAAATTCCTGTCCCCATAAATATATCAACTCGTCCGGGTCCTTTAATCGCACTTCCCGTATCTTGATCCAGAACATAGCGACTCACCCACCGGGATTCCAGTTGCCCTTGGGCGTTAGGATAAGGGATGCGAGTTTGAATCAACGCCAATGCGCCTGGAGGCATTAAAGATTTATCCGTCGCAATCGATCGTTCGGCTGTCACAGGCACACTCAGGCTTCCGGTAGCGGGTGCGCCATTGGTTTCCCGGAAGAAAACAAAACTTTGATTCCGAGGTAAATATTGATCCAGTTCACTGGGAAATTGACGGAAATAATCAATTAACACGGGTAAGGTTAACCCTTCCAGAGCCAACTTGCCATCTTTGACCAATTCTCGCCCCACACTGGTATAAGGGTAATCCGTCTTCCCCGCATACCCAACCGTCATCACACTACCATCAGGCAATTGCAATCGGGCAGAACCCTGAACATGAATCAAAAATGCCTGGAGGCGATCGCGCAACCAGACGAGTTCTAACCCATTCAGGGGACTATTTTCACCAAACCCATCCACACCTTCTAAATCAGCGCGAGTCGGGTGAGGGGTTTTCCAGTCATTAAAGTTTGTCGGTAAACGGTACAGGGGATAGCGATACTCGGCGCTAGGGATGCGACTGGCAGCATAAATCGGTTCAAAGTACCCCGTAAATAAAACCGTTCCCTGATCATCATGTCCCACCGACTGATAAATCTCAAACTCGCGATTTACCGCCGCTTGCAGTTCCTCTGGGGAACTGGAGGTGAGCAGAAGTTGACGAAATCGCACCAGGGAACGGCGTACTCGTTCCAGAGTGATCCCTGGGATGGGATAGTTTTGGTAAGTCGCTGCTGCTGTCGGCGTCGCCAGATAGCGCAGGCTATGGTCAATTGATTTGAGTAAGGCTTGGCGATCGCCTGGTTGTTCAGGAGTCCCCCAGAGTTGCTCATCGAAGCCGAGGGAGTCCAGTGTCACCGATGAGGTATCAGGGTTTATTGGCTCTAGAGGGACATCGGGAACAGCCAAACTGCTGCCACCAAACAACAGTATTCCTAAACTCAGAGATAGACTCGTCAGTGGTTTTCTCATGCTGGTCAAAACTGTGACGTCGGATTATCAATCATTAGCCATTGGATCTTGTACCAATGACCAATGACAAAGACTTCATTCTAAAATCGCTCGACGCTACCCCCGAAGATGGGTTCCACCCGAATCGCTAAAACGCTGGAGGGGCGCACCACCATATATTCGCCCTGAATATTTTTAATCGGGACGTTGATAAAGTCCTTCGACTCAGATTTGGGTACGAGTTCACCACTGTACCATTTCTGAAACTCTTGAATCGTGGTAAAACGCACCTCTTCCCGGTGACCGCCAGCCATAAGAATGTGAACGGCAAACTCATCTGGAGTTCTAGGCATAAAATTTTCTCCTCAATCCATCCCAATTATTATCTGTGACCATGAGGGATAAATCACGTTAATACATTAAACCGTTGCAGTAATGTTTCTAATACCACAGGTAAGGTCTTTTGTAAATCCTCAGGGTGGTTAAATAATAACTGCTGGTGCTGGGGAACCTCAAAGGGAAACTGTCCGGGTAAGTCTGGACGTTCCATCTGTACCAGTAAAATTTGTTCTCGGCGCTTGCTGGTGAGGGCGTAACCGATTTCGACACAGACTTGGGGATTGGGGATCACTAGAGGGGTCTGTTCTCGGTCTACTTTCGCGATCGCGGTACCATCGGCGACAAATAGCAAACTCTTGCGGATGCGACGCATCTGGGTACTGCTGAGGCGCATGGGTTCACCCACAGGGCGACGAGACTGTTCTAAAGTGAGGGGGAAACGCGATCGCTGATTAAAGCTTTCTAGGGTGTCATTGAGGCTATCCCGTAGCGCTTCACTGGCACGAGAACATTCATTTTGATAACTCAAAAAGATAATCGGATCGAGTTGCGCCATCACCTCTTGCTTGGTGAAGTAAATCTCGTGGGAGATCAAATCAATATTAGAAATGGCGTAGCCACCACTACCTTCAATGTAAAACTCTACCGTTTCCCCATCCAGGTAGCGTCCAAACCATTCCGATTCTTTGACATCCTGACTATCGTCTAAGAAGTCAGCCCTTAACCCTGATTTGAGCAAGCTGTTTTTGCTTAACCGCAAATCGTGAGGGCGTTTCTCCAGTTCTCTAATCGGTTCGTAGTCCTGGAGATACCAGGCTTTCAGAGCAATGATTGCCATGCTGTGTGATAAAAGGTTTCGCGCCTAAGATTAAAATTCCCCGTCTTGGAATTTTAACAATAAGCGGAAATATCTTCACCACATTCATCTGCCAAATAGCACAGCGCCCGGAAACGTAACCCCACGACTTCCTCATAGAAGGGATTCAGCTTACACAAGGGGGGAATGTGAAACAGGGTATGCCCAAATAGTTTAATGTCGCGCTCAAAGGGACATTGGGCGGGGATCAGATGGCAGATTAAGTGCGCCAGTTGGGGATTATGGACTTCAATCCCATCAATCCACCGTCTAATGGGTTTGAGCAAATCGAATCGTTTTTTCTGTTGGGGAGGTTGGGTTGGGGTTGAGGACGGCTGTTTTGGCTCTATCCAAAACCATTTCGTAAAAATTGGGCTCTTTGTTGTAAAATCAGATACACTCATAACTCGTTCCTGTGCTAGCAACAAACCAACTAAACCACTTGTTATCCAACTACAACTACTCTGGCATTTGTACCGGATGAATGTCCGTAAAGGTTTAGTGAAGTTTCAGCGCGAATTTTGCACGTTCTGTAAACTTCAGATGAGCCAAAGAAGCGTGGATTCAAGGTGTCTCGGTTCTGTTGGTGATCCCCCAGATGTTAAGAAAACTGGGTTCTATAGGCTGCTCTAATCAATAAGCAGCGCATCTTAAAAATAGGATTTATACAGCGTGACTGGGTTGTCAGTCAAGAAGCTAATACGATTGATAAAAAAGCGGATAATTGTCGATTTATCCCCATTATTAAAGCTAGAGTGCTGAGTTTCATGTTGCCACAGGCTGAACTTGGGGGCATCAGTAATCTAACTGAAGTTCAGTTCCCTCGCAGTAGCGGTGTCCGTGACACCACTTATAAGAATAACTCATTGAGGTGATTAAGTTAACTGATATATGAGGAGGCGATCGCAAAATCTTCGGGATTGCTCTGGTATCGGCGATTCATCGGTATCCGCTCCATGGGGTCAGGTCAGGTTACCTCTAGTCCTCGCAGGCAATGAATGCAAGGCTCTTGCTTTTTCGTCAAATAGAGACAGTTGAATGTACGACTGGTTAACCAGTTTTCGGATTTTGCTTGAACAGAGCCAATCCATTGCTAAATAGAGTTCATCTTCATCGGCTCCCTCTACTCCCAATTGATACAGTAAACCTCAGATCGCACTCTCTCTCAATCGCAAACATCTGGGGGACTAACTGGGCAAGTTGGCTGTGTGATGGGATTACCTTCAAGGTTAAGCCACACCAAATTTGAAAGTCCTGCCAAAGAGCTGACATCTTTTATTTTGTTGTCGCTGAGGTTAAGCTCAGTCAGATTCGTTAGTCCTGTTAAAGAACTGACATCTTTTATTTCGTTGTCGTTGAGGTAAAGCAAAGTTAGATTGGTAAGTCCGAATAGAGGACTCACATCCGTTATTTCGTTGTCGTCGAGCCAAAGCAAAGTTAGATTGGTAAGTCCAGAAAGAGGACTGACATCTGTTATTTTGTTGTCGCTGAGGTTAAGCAAACCCAGATTGATAAGTCCGGATAGAGAGTTAACATCCGTTATTTCGTTGTCGCTGAGATCAAGCAAACCCAGATTGGTAAGTCCGGATAGAGGGTTAACATCTGTTATTTCGCTGTCGCTGAGGGACAGCACAGTGCGACTCGACAGAATTTTATCAGCTTCTTCACAATCACTCGTGCCTGCTCGTTCTAAGAGTATATAGACTGTTTTTCTCGTTTCATTTGACAAACTCTCATGGTTCAGACACCACTCTTTAAAAGAACTCCCCAGACTGGGTTCTAATGCTTGAGCGACTCCACATCCCCATCCCCAGATACTGAAAGAGAGAGCGTAAGCGTTAATCCGTTTCATTCCTTCACGCACCATTAAGTATCCTTCGGTGGTTTGGGTTTCCGTTCAAAGGCTTGGATACTAAGCTGTTCCAGTATGAATCCTTGGTATTTCAATAGTTTCATTCCTTCCAAAAGAGCTAACGTGCAAAATTGGGATGCTCCCGAACTTAGCTTGAGTTTAGGCAATGTTTTAAATCAGCGAATTTACACGGATTCAGGTCAAGTCATCGTCCAGCAAGGAAGCTATGCGGGATTTACCTGGAACAACAGAAATGGAACAGGTACTTATGTTTATCGTTTGATTGCTCTAAAAATAATAAGTTGGGTTTCATTGCGTTTTCCCAACCTACAAAATACCAACCCAATAAGATTTGATGGAATCCTATTAACATTGTAGAGACGTAGCATGCTACGTCTCTACAGCCAGAATAATCTAAGAAGCCGCCTTAGCTGCTGTGCGCTGGCGACGACGCCCTACCCGTTTCACAGGTCCTTCCTCTGGAGTTTGTAGTAAGAATACTACGAGAGGACGGCTTTGCAGTTCGCGGCGAGTTAACCGTTCTAAATCCCCCTCAATTTTCTGTTGCAATCCTGTCCAGTCAACTTCTGGTTGTTTTTTGCCATCTAAGGATTTGGCAAAGTCAGTCCACTGCTCACTCAATGTCCGTTCAATCCGCTTAATCACTAACTGCTGGAGTAGGGATTTCTCCACACTAGCCACGACACCCCGCAGGTGAATTTCGGGTTGGGCGAGGAGTTTACCTTCCCAACTCACAGCGGCGGCGACAGTTACTACACCGTCTCCCGCTAACTGCTGACGTTCTTTGAGAACTTCATGATGCACGATACCGGAGCGATCGACTAACTCAATACCGGAGGGGACTTGACCGACAACACTAATGCTATCTTCGGTTAATTCCACCATATCCCCGTTATTGGTAATTACCATATTTTCCGCCGGGATACCCATCTTTTGCGCCATTTTGCCATGTTGGATCAGCATCCGATGTTCCCCGTGAACGGGCATGAAAAACTTAGGTCGGGTTAAGGCGAGCATTAGTTTATGATCTTCTTGAGCGCCATGACCGGAAACGTGAATCCCTTGATGGCGTCCATAGATCACGTTTGCCCCTTGCATCATTAGGCGATCAATAGTATTGACAACCGCGATCGTATTTCCGGGAATCGGATTGGCGGAGAAGACTACTGTGTCACCTTCTTGAATCTTCAGTTTCCGGTGTTCCCCTTTGGAAATCCGGGTGAGAGCAGCCAAGGGTTCACCTTGAGATCCAGTGGTGAGAATTAATACTTTTTCTGGCGGTAAACTATTGGCAGCGTGGAGTGGCTCGAATAAGCTATCGGGACATTTTATATACCCCAGATTACGAGCTTGAGCAATCACATTGAGCATAGAGCGACCGACAACAGACACCACTCGGTTTTGTTTTTGTGCCAGATTTAAGATCAGTTGCACTCGATGAACTGATGAGGCGAATGTGGTGACCAGTATTCGTCCCGGTGCTTGGGAGAAAATACGATCCAGATTGGGATAAACGGAGGCTTCAGACGGGGTATGTCCGGGAACTTCGGCGTTGGTGGAATCGCTGAGGAGACAAAGGACACCTTTTTCCCCGTGTTCGGCTAATCGTTGAAAATCAAAGTATTCACCATCGACCGGGGTATGATCGACTTTGAAGTCTCCGGTGTGGACAACGACGCCAATGGGGGTGTGAATCGCTACGGTAAAACTATCGGCAATGGAGTGAGTGTTGCGAATATATTCGACCATAAAGGACGAGCCAATCCGCACCGTCTCGCGAGGACTAACGGCATTTAATTTGGTGCGATCGCTAACTCCAGCTTCCTCCAGTTTGCCTTTCAGCAGCGCCATCGCCAGTCTAGGTCCGTGAATGACGGGAATATCAAATTGCTTCAAGTGATAGGGAAGTCCACCAATATGATCTTCGTGACCATGGGTGACAATCATACCCTTGATTTTATGGCGATTTTCCCGCAAATAGGTCATATCGGGTAGAACGATATTAACCCCGTGCATTTCATCATTAGGAAATCCTAATCCTGCATCTAAGAGAATAATCTCGTCGTTGAACTCGAAAATGCAGGTATTTTTGCCAATTTCATGTAGCCCACCCAAGGGAATAATTTTTAGAGCGGGTGAAGATTTTTTGCTAGTCAATTTGCCTCCTTTGAGAACTCTATTACTCATTAATTACAACGTTAAACCTGAATTGGAAATTGCCATTTATATAGGAAATAAATTTTTGGCAATAAACTTGTCTTATTTAATCTAGACTAACTCAATTTTGTCAGAAATGGTAGCTTTTCTTATTTGATTTATCAGTGAACCTATCGGAAAGAAAGAACATAAGAGGTGATCCATCATTGAGAACGGCTATAAAAATCCAGACAATAAAGAACACGAGGATACCATTTTGAATGGTATCCTTGGCTCAATGCCTGCTGTCATTAATTCAACTTGATTCACAAGTTTTATTAAAAAACTGAGCTGGTGTTTAGAGTTTATCGATAAAAACTATGGAATTTTCGATAAATTATCTCTCTAGCACCTCAATGGGCAAGGAGCAGAACATAGGCTAATTTAGCCCAAAAATCAAGAGTAGTTCATAGATAAATGTTTCGTTGTATTTATTTTACGGTAAATTTAACTCTCCTATACATCTACATCAACAACATGAATGACAATTTAAAGTAAAGAAAGGTCTTGGAGAACCGTCTTGACTTGTTGTTCCAATTCCATCGGCAGATCACTCAACGGTGGGCGCGGTGAACCGACGTCCCATCCTTGAAGTTTTAATGCGGCTTTGAGTGGAATAGGATTGGTAGTACAAAACAAGACTTTAAATAACGGAAAAAGCTTTAAGTGAATGTCCCTGGCTAGGTCACTTTGACCCGCTTGGAAAGCCTGGATCATCTGCCGGAGTTCTGGACCAACGAGATGGGAGGAAACACTGACGACTCCACTTGCCCCTAGTGCTAATAAGGCTAAGGTAAAGGAATCTTCGCCTGAGTAAATGGCAAAATCCGGTGGCGTCAGACGCCGTACTTGACTGCCTTGCTCGAAGCTACCACTCGCCTCTTTAATCGCTACAATATTGGGAATTTCCGCTAAACGGGCAACGGTTTCCGGTTGGAGGTTTTGACCCGTGCGCGTTGGTACATTGTAGAGCATCACAGGCAAATCAGGGCTGGATTTGGCAATTGCCTGGAAATGATTATAGAGTCCCTCTTGTGGGGGCTTATTGTAATAGGGAACAACTTGTAATGAACCATCTACCCCTAGTTTAGCGACTTTTTGGGTGGCTGCGATCGCTTCTTGGGTGGAATTTGACCCTGTGCCAGCGATGACCTTGGCTTTCCCCGCCACCGCTTTTTGCACGACCTGAAATAACTGAGACTCTTCATCCCATGTCAATGTCGGGGATTCACCCGTTGTACCACAGACGACGACGGTATCGGTACCCTGTTCCACTAAATGAGCCGCTAATTTCTCAGCAACCTGATAATTCACACTGCCGTCTTCTTTAAACGGCGTAATCATTGCCGTTAATACACGTCCAAAATTGACCACCCTTCTTTCACTCCTCTTTGGTCGTTAGTCATTGGTCATTGGTCATTGGTCATTAGTCATTAGGGATAGAGCTAAAATCAACTCTAAACTAACGACAATAGACACACAACAGCTTTGCCACAGGATAGAACAAAGGACATAAGACCAATGACAAATTAATAAGCCATCATTGCTGTTGCTGGCTTTAACCAATTTCGTTCCACCAACAACTCGGCAATTTGTACAGCATTCAAAGCTGCCCCTTTGCGAATTTGGTCACCACTCAACCAAATCTCTAATCCACCGGGATGAGACAAGTCTTGTCGAATTCGCCCCACCAGTACATCGTCCTTACCCGTAGCATCTATCGGCATCGGAAAATAATTTGCCTGCCAATCTTCCACCAGTCGCACTCCCGGCGCATTAGCCAGTAACTCCTTGGCTGTGGCGACAGACATGGGTTGAGCAAACTCTAGGTTAATCGCTTCCGAGTGAGCTCGCAGCACAGGAACTCGAACACAAGTGGCGCTGATACGAATCTGGGGATCATTGAAAATCTTACGGGTTTCGTTGACCATTTTCATCTCTTCCTCACAATATCCCTGATCATTCAAGGGAGAATTGTGTGGAAACAGGTTAAATGCCAAGGGGTAGGGAAAGCTTTCCGTTGGTGGCGCTTGCTCCTGCAAAATGGCTTGAGCTTGGGCTTTGAGTTCTTCCATCGCCCGTCTACCTGCACCGCTAGCTGATTGATAGGTAGCCACGATAATCCGTTGAATGGGTTGCACCTGATGCAGGGGCCAAACGGCTACTGCCATTAATATCGTCGTGCAATTGGGATTGGCAATAATCCCTTTATGCTTCGCCGCCGCTTCCGGATTGACCTCAGGAATAACCAGGGGTACGTCAGGATTCATGCGAAAAACACTGGAATTGTCAACCACCACAGCTCCCTGCTCCACGGCTTTAGATGCCCAAGCTTTAGAAGTTGAACCCCCAGCCGAGGCTAAAACCAAATCCACCTCTTTAAACGAATCCTCCCCCACGGCTTCCACCGGTAGGGATTCGCCTCGAAACTGGAGAGTTCGTCCCGCCGAACGGGGTGAGGCTAAAAGCTTTAAATGGGTAAGGGGAAAGTTACGGCTTTCTAATAATTCCAGTAACTCGGCGCCGACTGCACCTGTTGCGCCCAGTATAGCAACGCGAACTTGACTAGACAAACGATCTACCTCCAATTTTTTAACACATCGATTCTGTGGACAGTGACTTAACGTAGCCAAAAAAACAATTAAATTTTCTTAAGCTTAAAACATTATTTAAGGGAAATATGTAATCTATATTCTGACAAAATCCATAAGATTTGAACAAAGGTAATTCTTGTTTTGTGATAACACGACAGGCATAGGTTTGCGCCAATTGACTGGGATATTACCATTGGCTTGCCCTTACCGGGACAAATTAACGATAACAGTTCTCGTTCGGAGTTGATGAGTAGGCAGCTCAATTCATATCCGGGCTGCAAGACGTAGCTGGCTACGTCTGCTGGAACAGGCAGTCCAAGTTCTCCTGGCTTCGACAGTGGAAACCTTTTGCCTAGCCTAGCTGGTTTAGGGGTAGATTCGCTGCTGTAGACGCTCTGAATGTACTATCATCAGATACGGAAACACCGCCCGACCGACTCAATCTATGTCTCTTTTATACCCTGAAACAATGACTAGAACTCAAAATAGCTCGTTGTCAGACTAGCATATCATGAGGTGTTTGCATTACCCTCTAAAAGAACTCGATGATCACAAAGCTGTTGAATCATTCGTCATTCATCTCACGCTCTACTGTTGAGTGAGCGTGAGGCGTTCCCCCGAAAGAGCTAAAATTCAGTTGTCTCCAAAACAAGTGTCAATGAAAGTTACTCAGGAAAAACTCCCCAAGAGCCAACTCGGTCTGGAAATTGAAATTCCTGCCGAAACGACCAAGAAGGTCTACGAGAAGGTCGTGCAAAATCTTGCCCGCTCTGCCAACATTCCTGGGTTTCGCAAGGGAAAGGTGCCGCGTCAAATTTTGCTCCAGCGTCTGGGTCCTGGACGGATCAAAGAAGCGGCGCTGGAAGATTTGGTCCAAAATAGTTTACGGGACGCCCTAAGCCAAGAAACCATTGAGGCACTGGGCAACTACCAGCTAGTTTCCACCTTTGAAGAACTACTGAGTCAGTTCCAGCCGGGACAACCGTTAACCTTCTCGGCATCGGTGGATGTGCCGCCAGACATAAATTTGGGAGACTACGGGAATCTTAATGTTAAAGCTGAAGACGTAAAACCCGACCCTGACGCGGTGGATAATTTTTTAGCAGAACGTCAGGTTCAGCACGCCACGCTGATTCCCGTCGAATCGCGCCCCGCTCAAATGGGTGATGTGACGGTTGTGGATTATCAAGGTCGTTTGACACCTGAGGGAGAGGAAGCCGTTGATATTTCGGGCGGTGAGGCGACTGATTTTCAGTTAGAACTCGAAGAAGGACGGTTTCTGGCTGACATTGTTCAGGGAATTGTGGGCATGACACCGGGGGAAACCAAAGAGATTCCGGTGACATTTCCGGAGGATTATCCGCGAGAGGATTTAGCCAACCAGAGTGCCGTCTTTACCCTTACCCTCAAAGAACTCAAGGAAAAAGAGTTACCGGAACTCGACGACGACTTCGCCCAAGACATTAGCGAAGAGGAAACCATCAGCGAATTGCGGGAATCCTTGGCCAAACAATTTGCCGAAAAAGCCGAGCAAGAAACCAAAACGAATAAGGAAAACGCTTTAATCGAAGCGCTGGTGGCACAAGTTGAGATTGACCTACCCGAAACCCTGATTGGGCAGGAAGTTCAAACGATATTAACCCAGACGGCGATCCAGATGGAAAACTATGGGATGGATCTGCAGAAAGTGTTCACAGCGGAAATGATGCCCCAACTGCGTCAGCGTTCCCGCCCTGATGCGATCGCGCGGCTGCGCCAATCCCTTACTCTTGAGGAACTGGCGAAACGGGAATCCCTGACTGTGGATGATGAACAGATGGATGCCAAATGTCAGGAAGTGATGCAACAATTGGCAGGGCAAGATGTCGATCCGCAACGCTTGCGGGAGTTCGTCAAGTCGGATTTGCTCAAAGAGAAAGCGATTCAATGGTTGGAAGAACACGCTACCATTGAACTGGTTCCGGAAGGCTCACTAGAGACCGAAGAAACAACGGATACACCCGAAACTGGCTCTGAGGTAAGTGAAGAGACCGCCGCTCAACCTGAAGCCACGGCTGATCAGGAAAGCCAGGAACCATCACCCACCCCTGATGCTTCTGAGCAAACGGCAGCGAGCGAATAAACTTGGGGTTGGGGAGTTAACCCAGAACAAGCAGGAGCGATCAGTCTTGGGCAAAAGATTTAAGCCACCTTCAGCACTTATTGATGTTGCTAAGGCATAATGGTAATTAGAAGTTAACGTGGGTTAAATCCCGCCCAAGGCTTCCGAAGAACATCTGTGTTCAAACCTGCCGGGAAAACATTCACTTGTTGACACAAATACTTTAATTCTTGTTCTATGCTGCAATCCCAGTTCCCTGACTACTCATTTACAAGCTGGAGTTCCCCGGAAATTTACTCTGTTAGCACAAATAGTCATTCAAATTCAAGCAACATCGTCCCGATGGTGGTTGAACAGTCTGGCGTAGGGGAACGGGCGTTTGATATCTACTCGCGGCTGCTGCGGGAGCGGATTGTTTTTCTGGGAACAAGAATCAATGATGTAGTGGCTGACTCGATCATTGCCCAGCTTTTGTATTTAGAAGCCGAAGATCCAACCAAGGATATCCAGATTTACATTCACTCCCCCGGTGGACCCATTCTTGGACTTGGGGGAGTGATTGCGGGAATGGCGATCTACGACACGATGCAACAGATTCGCCCCGATATTGTCACAATATGTTTTGGTGCGGCGACGGATATGGGCGTGATTCTACTAACCGGGGGAACCCCTGGAAAACGTATGTCCCTGCCCAATGCCCGGATTATGATGAGTCAACCCCTAGGCGGTGCCCAAGGACAAGCCGTTGACATCGAAATCCAAGCTAAGGAAATTTTATATCATAAGAATCAGCTCAATGAGCTAATGGCGTATCATACGGGTCAACCTTATGAAAGAATCGCCACGGATACTGAGCGCGACTTTTTTCTGTCAGCAGCGGAAGCCAAAGAGTATGGTTTAGTAGACCAAGTTATCTCGCGAGAGAATCTCAAGAGCGAAGCCACCGTCACTTCTATTAAGTAAGAGGCTCCTTATGTCTAAATACGACTCCCATCTAAAATGTTCATTTTGTGGCAAGTCTCAAGAGCAGGTTCGCAAGTTAATTGCGGGACCGGGAGTCTACATTTGCGACGAATGTGTAGATTTATGTAACGAAATTTTAGATGAGGAGTTGCTTGATTCCAGCGCTCCGGCTCCCCAGCAAGTCCCCCGCTCGGAACCCCCACAAAAACGTCGCACTCGGGCATCCGGTTTGTCACTGAATCAGATTCCTAAACCTCGGGAACTGAAAAACTATCTGGATGAACATGTCATCGGTCAGGACGATGCGAAAAAAGTTCTGTCCGTGGCAGTTTATAACCACTACAAGCGCCTAAGTTTTCTTGAAGCCAAGGCAAAGGGCAAAGCTGGAGCAGATGATGCGGTGGAACTGCAAAAGTCGAATATTTTGCTCTTGGGACCCACAGGTTGTGGTAAAACCTTACTGGCGCAAACCTTAGCGGCTGTACTGGATGTCCCCTTTGCCGTTGCCGATGCGACAACGCTGACGGAAGCGGGTTATGTGGGTGAAGATGTTGAGAACATTTTACTGCGGCTGTTGCAGGTAGCAGATTTGGATGTTGAAGAAGCGCAACGGGGAATTATTTATATCGATGAAATTGATAAAATTGCCCGTAAGAGCGAAAACCCTTCGATTACGCGGGATGTTTCTGGGGAAGGGGTGCAGCAAGCTTTACTGAAGATGCTTGAGGGAACCGTTGCCAATGTGCCACCTCAGGGCGGACGTAAGCATCCCTATCAAGACTGTATCCAGATTGATACAGGCAATATACTATTTATCTGTGGTGGGGCTTTTGTCGGTCTAGAGAAGGTGATTGAACAGCGTTTTGGTAAGCGCTCAATCGGCTTTATTCAGCCGGGAGAAGGTCAATCTAAAGAAAAACGGGCGGCGGATTTACTGCGACATTTAGAACCCGATGACTTGGTGAAGTTCGGGATGATTCCGGAATTTATCGGTCGTATCCCCATCGCGGCGGTGGTTGATCCCTTGGATGAAGAAGCTCTGATCGCGATTTTGACCCAGCCGCGCAATGCTTTGGTGAAGCAATATCAGAAGTTGTTGAAGATGGACAATGTGCAGCTTGGGTTTACCGAAGACTCGCTGCGAGCCATTGCCCAGGAAGCCTATCGGCGGAAAACGGGAGCGCGAGCGCTGCGGGGTATTGTGGAAGAGTTGATGCTAGAGGTGATGTATGAATTACCCTCACGCAAGGATGTGACTCGCTGTACGATTACGCGGGAAATGGTGGAGAAACGTTCGACAGCGGAACTGTTGCTGCATCCGTCATCCCTACCGAAGCCAGAATCGGCATAAACTTTTATTAGTGGTGGTATCAAAACGAATCAAGAATGCCTCTAGTTAACGTTCGCGGCGTCGATCATTACTACGAGTGGATTGCTACGTCCCAGCCGTTGGATGATAAGCCTGTGATGGTGTTCATTCATGGTTGGGGCGGTTCGGCTCGGTATTGGCAAAGTACGGCTGAAGCGCTGTCGGATCAGTTTAATTGTTTGCTTTACGATTTGCGCGGATTTGGGCGATCGCGTCTGCCTTCAGAACCGGTGGAGTTACTCTATGAAATGGAGGATTATGCCGAAGATTTGGCGCTATTGTTAGAGAAACTCGCCCTCAAGCGCGTCTATATTAATGCTCATTCCCTGGGTGCGTCGGTGGCGACGATGTTTCTCAACCGCTATCCGGATCAAGTGGAACGGGCTATTTTAACTTGTAGCGGTATTTTTGAATATGAGGAAAAATCCTTTGCCGCGTTTCATAAGTTTGGCGGTTATGTGGTAAAATATCGCCCCCGCTGGTTTCTAAACATTCCCTTTGCTGGGGCGTTGTTTATGGCGCGATTTTTACATCGTCCTCTATCGGGAACCATAAGTCGGGCATTTTTAGAAGATTTTATCATAGCGGATTATGATGCCGCATTGGGGACGATGCTAACGTCGGTGAGTAAGTATGCGGCGGAGGTAATGCCATCGGAATTTGCCCAGTTAACAGTACCGACGTTATTAGTGGCGGGGGAATATGATCAGATTATTCCATCTGTTTTGGGACAACGGGCAGCCGCGTTGAGTGAGAAGGTGGAGTATTGGGAAATTCCCGATACGGCTCATTTCCCGATGTTGGAAGCCCCAGATGTTTATCTTCAAGGGGTGCGGCAATTTTTAAATGGTGACAGTAGATAAGAATTTTAGGATGTTGCTTTTTTACTTTATTTCAACAAAATTTTTTAGACTCGATAATAATATTCATGTTTTCTTTGCCTTTGAGTTAAATAGAATTAAAACTATATCCCTGACTTTTTCAAGAAGTCGGGGATCTCATTATTCAAGCCGATGGCGATTTAAGGGCGTTGCGAAACTCTTTCGCTGCCTCCAACCGAGAAGTCTGAGCCATCAACACGCAACGGGTGAGCAAATCAATACTCAGCGTTGCCAGTTCGGGAATTTCGCTGCGGGTAATTTTTTCGTAGTGATTATTCCGGAGGCGATAGAGGCTGAATAAACCGTCTTGCCAAAACCAGACTTCTGGCACTCCTAATGCCTGATATCGCTTGAGTTTGTTAGTATTACCACTGGTGACGACAACTTCAATAACCAGATCAGGAATGGGTTTGGATGAACCAAAACAGTAAGATTCATCGGCTTGAGCAGAAACGACTCCCTCTCGCTCTTGAGTCATGGAACCCGTGGGTTCAAATTCAATGGCGTTTTCTAGACAAAATAAGCCAATTAAAAAGCCAATGAGCCGACTAAACATTTCATGTTCGCGTCCCGGCATAATAATTTCAATAGTGCTGTTATAGTAAGCCAGTCGAATACCCGGAGAGTTGGCAAAACCAGTCTGAATTAGCTTAAATTGTTCCCAGGTAATGCTGGAATACACAATACGTTGATCGGTGGAAGGTGGAGTGAGAAGGGGAACTTGGGTCATAGACGTACTATCACCGGGCGAACATTGTATTATTTTATGATAACGAAGCAAGGGTGTTGGACTGGAATAGAAACGTGCGATCGCACTTCAATCACTCCATTGGTGAACTCGTAGGGTGCGTTAACGAAGTAACGCACCGAACCAACCATCAGAACTCGTCGGGTAAGCTGTCATGCATTTAAATTGGGTATTATAGCAAA
This sequence comes from Coleofasciculus sp. D1-CHI-01, assembly GCF_040218875.1. Classification (NCBI taxonomy): domain Bacteria; kingdom Bacillati; phylum Cyanobacteriota; class Cyanophyceae; order Coleofasciculales; family Coleofasciculaceae; genus Coleofasciculus; species Coleofasciculus sp. D1-CHI-01. The sequence goes on along the minus strand of NZ_JAVJQP010000094.1, from coordinate 63,432 downwards.
TCGCTAGGCGTGTATTTACAACTCCCGTACCTGAAACTGAGTCCAGATGAGATGTTCGTACAAACAAAGTGTAACTAGACCAGCGCGAAGCGCTATAGTAGCGAGCAAGATGCTCGCACTACAAGGCTTTTGCCGTTATTGATATTAAGGTTTAAATGCCGAACAGCTTACGTTTAACGAAGTCAAGGCTTACCCAGACACACCAATGATAATGATGAGGTTAAAGGTGCGTTACGCTGTCGCTCTCCTCACCCTACGAAAATTGTCAGGGTGATTCCAGAGGTGGCTTTAACGATGAGCGATCGCGTCACGTCTTTGCACTCTACTCTTGACCAGAATACCTCTGGAACCTCTCCCGATCAACTAATTCCCGAAGATAGTAACACCGAGACTCAAGATGAAATCCACAACACTCAGGATATCGAGATGAAAATGCTCAGATTTAGTTAACAATTGATGCACCTTCATACAGGTTAAGTCATCCCATAACTCGCCCACCACACATAATCACTCGCTGACGACACATAGAAACTCATTGACCACACATAATTACTCGTTAACGACACTCAAATACTCGCTAACAAGTATCAAAGACTCATTGACGAGAATCAAAGACTCGCTCACCACACATAAATACTCGTGGACGAGTATCCAAGCTTGGTTAATCAGGCTCAAAGCCTCGTTGATGAGTGTCAAAGCCTGGTTAATCCCTGTCAGAGTCAGCCAACCTGAGCAAAAACCCTGGAACGATAGGGTTAGTTCACAGAATTTGGACTTCAGCGAGGAGTGAGAGAATTGATTAGCCTATCAGAGGAGGTTAGGGAGGGGGTTCTTGAGTGATAAATCTTGAAACGCTTATCCTAGAATTTACGCAAAGTTTCTATCTGTAGGGTGCTATCTTCGTAGCGTAACGCACCATTGCCACTTCCATAAGCGCTCTCAAGAAGAATGGTGTAATCTATAGTGCAGGAGTTGCAGATTATTACGGTAAAGAATAGTATTGGGATGATTAGAGCCTAACGTGCGATCGGCAATGGCTAAGGCTTTTAGATAAAGAGGTTCAGCTTCCTCGTAGCGTCCTTGAGATTTGTAGAATAATGCTAAATTATTCAGGCTAATAGCAACATGGGGATGATTATCTCCCAGCAGGTGTTTGAACAGTGCTAATGCGTCTAAATAAAGAGGTTCAGCTTTCTCGTAGCGTCCTTGAGAATAGTATAGATAGGCTAAATTATTCAGGCTAGTAGCAACATAGGGATGATTTTTTCCCAGTAGGCGTTTGCACAGTGCTAAAGCCTCTAGATAAAGAGGTTCAGCTTCCTGGTAGCGTCCTTGAGATTTGTAGAGTGCTGCTAAATCATTCAGGCTAATAGCAACATGAGGATGATTTCCTTCCAGCAGGCGTTTTCTCAGTGCTAAAGCTTTTATAAAAAGAGGTTCAGCTTCCTGGTAGCGTCCTTGATCATAGTAAAGTCCTGCTAAATTATTCAGGCTTTGTGCAACATCGGGATGGTTTTCTCCCAGCAGGCATTTTCTCAGTGCTAAAGCCTCTATAAAAAGAGGTTCAGCTTCCTGGTAGCGTCCTTGAGATTTGTAGAGTGCTGCTAAATCATTCAGGCTAATAGCAACATGAGGATGATTTCCTTCCAGCAGGCGTTTTCTCAGTGCTAAAGCTTCTATAAAAAGAGGTTCAGCTTCCTGGTAGCGTCCTTGATAATAGTAGAGTGCTGCTAAATTATTCAGGCTTTGTGCAAAATCGGGATGATTTTCTCCCAGCAGGCGTTTTCTCAGTGCTAAAGCTTTTATATAAAGCGGTTTAGCTTCCTGGTAGCGTCCTTGAAAAGAGTAGAGTGCTGCTAAATTATTCAGGCTTTGTGCAAAATCGGGATGATTTTCTCCCAGCAGGCGTTTTCTCAGTGCTAAAGCTTTTATATAAAGCGGTTCGGCTTCCTCGTAGCGTCCTTGATTATCGTAGAGTGCTGCTAAATTATTCAGGCTTTGTGCAACATCGGGATGTTTTTCTCCTAGCAGGCGTTTTCTCAGTGCTAAAGCTTTTATATAAAGCGGTTCAGCTTCCTCGTAGCGTCTTTGAAAAGAGTAGAGTGCTGCTAAATTATTCAGGCTTTGTGCAACATCGGGATGATTTTCTCCCAGCAGGCGTTTTCTCAGTGCTAAGGCGTCTAGATAAAGCGGTTCTGCTTCTTCGTAGCGTCTTTGAAAAGAGTAGAGTAATGCTAAATTATTCAGGCTAGTAGCAACATGGGGATGATTGTCTCCCAGCAGGCGTTTGCACAGTGCTAAGGCTTCTATACAAAGAGGTTCAGCTTCCTTGTAGCGTCTTTGAGAATCGTAGAGTAATGCTAAATTGTTCAAGCTAGTAGCAACAGAGAGATGATTATCTCCTAAACGCTGGACAGTGACAGATAGACAATCCTTACACCAAGGTTCAGCTTGATTATAGAGTCCTTGACCTTTATAAAAACGACCTAATCCAACAAAAGGCACAATTAAATCATTATCCGTCAACCAATCTTGTTGAGTCGTCACCGCTTCTGCAAGATGAGGAATAACCGGATTGACGGCTTTAATCTCTGCCAATGTTGGCGGCTCTGGAATTTTCCTGGCTTCCCCTACCATCACCCGACAAAAATCCCGCTTCAACCCATCTGCTATCCCTGACGCTTCCCGCTTACTAATCAAAAATTCCCGAATCAGCGGATGTAATTGATACAACTCCTTCCCTTGACGTTGCACTAAATGCAGATTCACCAACCCATAATCTCTAATTTCCTCCAACTCCTCCTCATCAATATCTATAAAACATCCCTCTACCAATCGCCAGGGAATTGGCGCAGCCGCAAATAAACTTAACCCTATCCCCAACTCCCGCGCTGACTCATCTAATTCTTGCCAACTCAACTCAAACGCATCTCTTACCCCCAATTGCGCCGTCATATCAGCCTCTGACTTCGGCTTTTTCAGCGCTAACTGTTCCAACCGTTTCGCCTGCAACCGAGATAACATTTCCTGTAACGATAAATCCGGTTTTCGCCGCAAATATCGCCCCACCAACTCCAAACCTAAGGGCAGATATCCCAACCAGCGACAGAGTTTTCGCGCTTCCCAGGGTTCCAGTTTCAGCCGTTCTCGTCCAATCAGCGATTCTAACAACGCCAATGCTGCTCTCGGTTTTAGCACATCCAGGGGTAACTGGCGAATCGACGCCCCCAAGTCTAACCGTGTCGTGATGAGTACCTTAAACCGAGAAGCATCCGGGGGCAAATACTGCCGCACTTGCTGATAATCCGTGACATCATCAATAATAATCAGCACCTGTCCCGGCGGTAGCCAATTTCGCCAGCAGTACGCCACCTGAAGCGGTAACTCTAACCCCTCTGGAATGGATAAGGGTAAATACGCCCTGGCAAATTGGACAATCTGAATCCCCAAATCCACACCTCGCCCATCCAACCAGCACACCCCACCCAGGTAAACGGGTTGGGGTGGGAGAGATTCCACCGGGAGCTTACTTTTCACCGAATCTGGAAAACCTCTCTCCAAACCTCTCTCCTGCAAGGAGAGAGGCTTTGAATTCTTCCCATTCCGTGCAAAAAAATCCATCGGGAGACGTTCCACCGGAACGTCTCTACAATTCATGGTATAGCGCCGAGCATATTGCAACGCTAACTCGGTTTTCCCCACACCTCCCATCCCCGCCACCGCAGAAATGGCAATTTGCTGATTTTCCTGTAACTGTTGATGTAGCGTAGTCAGGGCGGTTTCTCGTCCGACAAACTGAACCACACCACTGAGGGGAAGATTCTGGGGAATGCCTGTGGGTTGAGGCTGACGCTCTGATACTATCTCTTGTAAGATTGCCTTAATCGTCTCGGCATCAGCACCGTAATAGGTGGGATTAATTTGAATATCCCCAGCTTGACCAATGTGACCGATATTAATATTGTGATCCCCTTCTTGCGCCACAATCTGGTCACCGCGAACAATCACCGCATCCCGCAGCGCGATAATATCGGCTTCAGTGTGGGAATGGGTAGCGACTCGGTTAAGAATTGCCTGTAATTGCTCAAGCGTGGTCATAGTTTGTAGTGAGGACTTTAGTCCTCCCATCAGAGGCGCTAAAGCGCCGACTACGAACGAAAGAACGGGTTTGTAGTGAGGACTTTAGTCCTCTCGCCAGAGGCGCTAAAGCGCCGACTACGAACGAAAGAACGGGTTTGTAGTGAGGACTTTAGTCCTCTCGCCAGAGGCGCTAAAGCGCCGACTACGAACGAAAGAACGGGTTTGTAGTGAGGACTTTAGTCCTCTCGACTCTTCTCTATCCTAATCTCTCCAGCACGGGCAATATTCCCGAAATTCACATTACCTGAACCTGAACTATCAACGGTTTGAGTTCCTGAGGCTATAGCAACATCTCTACCTGCGATAATTCTCCCCATTGTCTCAGCAAAATCCGCTTCTACCGCTTCCCATCCCTTCTCCGGTAAACCCTTCCCTCCCCGCAATAATGACACGGCAAAATCCTCGGTGGCTAAATCAAAGAAGGGGATTTGTTCTTGTTGATATTCGTGCTGCACCGTTTCGGGAACCGCTTTTCCCAAATAATTCATTAAATTTGACACCCGCACCACTGTCTCTCCCGGTTGATTTCCCGCCCCTTGCAGCGCTTCAATTAAATGATAGGTGTAGACACTCATCGCCCCATCCCCACGAATCCAAGACGATTGTGTGCCTCTTGAGGAGGTAAAAACCACCCGCCCTTCACCCTGTTTCAGTTCCTCAATAAACTGTTTCGGTAACGCCGTCTGTGCAAAATCTGTGGGTAGTTTAATCGGTACAATTTTATCCTTTGCTGTTGCCATCCCTTGAGCATTACAACTATCAATAATCACCAGCAATCGTTTGGCAGAAATCTGGCGTATTGCCTCGATAAAGGCTTGAGCCGACACCGCCGAGTCGGGGATATCCACGGGTTCAATATCATGTTGAATCAAATAGTATTTACCCGTAGACTGATCTAGCCAGCCGTGACCAGAATAATAGATAATAATTGTCGCCTCAGTATCCGCCGCCGCTTGTTCTTTCAGCCAGGTTAATCCATCAACTATCGCCTGACGAGTTGCCCCAGCATCATACAATAAACGGATATGCTGTTCATCATTCAGATAACTACAAAGATTTGGATCAGTGAGAATCGACTGAATGGCGTGCATATCCTTTACCGTCACCGGGAGTGACCATTTCGGGTAAGCGGATTCACCCACACCAATGAGTAAAGCGTAACCATGAGAGAATGTATGGGTCATTGATTATTGCTCGAAGTACCTGGATATTCCATTTATTCACAGTTTAAAAGAGATTATGGTTAAACGAATGGTTTCACGGCTCAATGGCTTGACCAATACGCTTTAAAATTCTCAGTAAAAACGGTGCGTTACGCTGTCGCTAACGCACCCTACAATTAAGGTAGAATTAAAGTAGAATTAAAGTAGAATTAAGCGCTGAAGTATTTGGCGACGGGATGATAGGTAACGATCGCGGTGGTTGATTGTTCCGGATACAGTTGTTCACTTTCATCCATGTACAGGTTGATGCGATCGCACGCCAACAACTCCAGTTGCTTGTACTGATCCTGGATATTCGGACAAGCGGGATAACCAAAGCTGTAGCGCGAACCTTGATACCGTTGCGCTAAGACATCCCGAATGGTATCCGGTTCCTCCCCAGCCAAGCCTAACTCCCGGCGAATTCGGGCGTGTGTCCATTCGGCTAAGGCTTCTGCCATTTGTACCGCGAAACCGTGATAGTAGAGATAATCGGTATATTGATCCGATTCAAATAGCTGTTTGGCGTATCGGGTAGCGACTTCCCCCACGGTTACCGCCTGCATCGGGAAGACGTCGATAATTCCGGACTCTTTAGGCGCAAAGAAATCAGCAATACATAAACGCCGCCCCGATTTTTGGCGCGGGAATGTAAAGGTAGCAATCGGTTCCCATTTCTCTGGATGTTTCTCACCGTCTTGATTCATCATCTCCGGATCGAATAGATGCAGAGAATTCCCTTCCGATTGGCAAGGAAAATAGCCATAAATGATTTGCGGATGCAACAAGTTCTCCGCTACAACTCGCTTTTTCCAGTCGTCGAGAATCGGATAAACTGTCTCTTCCAGAAACTGATTATACTCCTCACGGGATTGGTCTTTCGGTTTGCGGAATTGCCATTGTCCGGCAATTAGCGCTTGCAAATCTAGATGCCAAAATGCCTCATCGATGGGAATATCTTCGGGTTCCAGAATCCGAGTTCCCCAGAAGGGTGGAGTTGGGCGATTCAGGTCTAAGGTAATATGTTCAGAACGGCGGGTATCTTCTACCTCTGGAACCGCTTGTTTCGCGGATGACTTCTGCTTCTGTTTCTTCTGATCAGATTTACCGTTTCCTGAGGGCTGATTACTGCCATTAGGACTGTCATCCACTTCATCTAAGAAGCCTTTTAAATCATCCCACTCTTCGGCGGCTTTGGCGGGCATGAGTTTATCCATGAAGTGTAAGTCGGAAAACGCATCTTTGCCATACACGACTTTCCCTTTATAAGCAGACTGACAATCCTGATAGACAAACTTCGGCGTCAACGCTGCACCGCCTAAAATGACAGGAACGGTGATTTCCTGTTCATTAAACCTCTCCAGGTTATCTTTCATAAATGCCGTGGATTTCACTAGCAGCCCACTCATGGCAATACAATCGGCATTATGCTCTTTATACGCCTCAATAATATTGTCTACGGGCTGCTTGATTCCCAGATTCACCACCTTATACCCATTGTTGGTGAGAATGATATCCACAAGGTTTTTACCAATATCGTGAACATCCCCTTTCACCGTAGCAATCACCATAATTCCCTTGGCGTTATTTTCCCCGTCTTCTTTTTCCATATACGGTTCTAAATACGCCACCGCTGCTTTCATGGTTTCGGCGGATTGCAAGACAAAGGGGAGTTGCATTTGTCCGGAACCAAACAGTTCCCCGACGACTTTCATCCCATCTAAGAGGAAAGTATTGATAATCTCTAACGGTTGATAGGTTTCTAAGGCTTTTGCTAGACTATTATCCAAGCCAATCCGTTCCCCGTCGATGATATGGCGCTTGAGACGTTCTTCAATTGGCAGATTCACATCCACCGTGCGATCGCGCTTCGTGGTTTTGCCTTCAAATAGCTGAGTAATCTCCCCTAACGGATCATAGGTGCAGATATCGCCATCAAACTCCCGTTGATCATAAATCAGTTTCCGGCAAATCTCTTGATGTTCGGGTTCGATTTTGGCTACAGGTAAAATCTTACTGGCGCTAACAATGGCTGCATCTAACCCCACCGCCATGGCTTCATGGAGAAACATGGAGTTTAATACTACCCTCGCGGCGGGATTGAGTCCGAAGGAGATATTAGACACCCCTAAAATAATATGACATCCGGGTAATTCTTCCCGCATCCGGCGGATGGATTCAACCGTCGCTTTCCCATTGCTTCTGTCTTCTTCAATTCCGGTGGAAATGGGTAAAGCCAGGGGGTCAAAAAAGACCTCATGGGCGGGAATCCCATAATCTATCGCTTGATGATATGCCCGTTGCGCGATCGCGAATTTTCGGTCAGCGGTTCGCGCCATCCCCTCTTCGTCAATGGTGCCAACAATTACACCCGCCCCATACATTTTGGCTAAGTCTAAGACTTTCAGAAACCGTTCCTCCCCATCTTCATAGTTGGTGGAATTGAGGATACATTTTCCCCCGGCGACTTTTAACCCCGCCTCCATCTTTTGCCATTCTGTGGAGTCTAACACTAGGGGTAAGGTAACATTGGTGACTAAACGGGAGACCAATTCATGCATATCATGTTCGCCATCCCGTCCCACATAGTCCACATTCACATCCAGAACATTGGCACCTTCGCGGACTTGCGCCCTGGCTAAGGCGACTAATCCATCCCAGTCTTCTTCATTTAATAAAGTACGGCATTTTTTCGAGCCACTGGCATTTAAGCGTTCACCGACAATTAGGAAGGAGTTCTCTTGTTCGTAGGGTTGGGTGGAATAAATCGAAGCAGCGGCGGGTTCGTATTCTGGGTGACGTTCTTTTGGCGTCAGGGTTTGGGCAATTTCGGCTAATTGTTGAATATGTTCGGGGCGAGTTCCGCAACAGCCGCCAATGACTTGGACACCCAAGTCTTCGATAAAATGCATTAACGCCATTCTTAGTTCCATCGGCGTTAATTTATAATGGGCTTTCCCACCGACATTTTCCGGTAACCCCGCATTGGGGATACACGACACCACAAACGGCGAATGCTGGGACAAAAATTTGATATGATCCTTCATGCGATCGGGTCCGGTGGCGCAGTTGAGACCGAGAATATCAATGGGATAGCGTTCCAAAATTGTCAGTGCTGCGCCAATTTCGGTTCCCACCAGCATCGTTCCCTGAACTTCCACGGTTACCGATACCATAATCGGGCGGCGTTCCCCTTTTTTGCGAAACACCTCTTCCACCCCATTCAGTGCGGCTTTAATTTGCAGCACATCCTGACAGGTTTCAATAATCATTAAATCGACACCGCCGTCGTAGAGTCCTTCGGCTTGTTCGACAAAGGTGGCTTGCATCGTGTCAAAATCAATATGCCCCAATGTGGGGAGTTTCGTCGTGGGTCCGATGGAACCCGCGACAAATCGAGGTTTTTCGGGTGTGGAGAATTCCGCCGCGACTTTTTTGGCAAGTTCTGCGGCGGCTTTATTCAGGGAATAGGCTTGATCGGCTAAATCATATTCTGCCAGAACAATCGACGCCCCCCCAAAGGTATCCGTCTCTATCACATCCGCCCCGGCTTCCAGGAAACGACGATGCACCGTCGCCACGGCTTCGGGTTTGGTGTGAACCAGATACTCATTACATCCTTCATATTTCGCCCCACCAAAGTCTTCAGCGGTGAGGTTTTGGGTTTGCAGGTTGGTTCCCATGGCACCATCGAAGACGAGAACTGGGCGTTGGGGACTATGAAGATGAGTTAGGAAGGCACTGTTCATAACTGTCTTGGCAATCTGGATATAGATATTAGTGTAGGTGCAATGTATGACTATGCACAACCTGAGGTGAGGGGGTGAGGGGGCGCGATCGCACGATTAGAGCCCATTCCTACTCTACCTTGCCTCTACAGACTAAAAGCTCGTGAACGGGAATTCCATTGTCAAACCTTTTCAATGTAAGCACTCAGAAATATCAGTTGATCAATCATCTCTTCGGATGAATTATCGGTAGCTAATTTCAGCAAGCCTCGCAACTGCTGTCCAATCGAGTATTGTTGCTGTGAGGCAAGAACGATTCCTGTATGATTTCTTTTTTCAACTCATTACCCCAATTATCCTAAGTTTGTGCGGCGATTTATAAAAGAAGCCAGGTTGCTGGCGAAATTATGCGCTGAACCTCATCCCCATATTGTCAGAGTGACTGACTTGTTTGAAGAAGGGGATACCCATTGTTTGGTTATGGATTTTATTCCAGGGGAGAGTTTATTTTCCTTGTACAGACCTCCGCACGATTTTTGTATTCCCCGTGTCTTGTTTCTCGGTTTCTCATTCCCCGGTTTTATACCTATATATGTGAGTGACAATTAATCTCTTAATATACACACCTATAAATCATAGAGACATGATAGAGTGATTTTGAAAAGAATACACACAGTAAATCCCTGAGCGATAGGGCGTTGCATCGCTTGGCGGTCATTGCTGTGACATCTCGAATCCCTAATTTCCCCCTGAATTCAAGGAGGTGATGTCTAAACGCAAATCGTTTAGATCCAGATTCTCATAGCTATTTCCAAGGGCGATCGCCTGTGTCTGTGTTTTGTCTGCGATCGCCTATTCCTACAACCCCCGCAATCCCTCTGTCTGTCAGGAAGACAGCGCCAACAGCGAAGGATGCGCTAAATGTCATCTACCCCATGCAAACCAATGAAACACAGTGATTGGCTACGCCTGCAAATCGAAGGTGAAAAACTTTGCGCCTTGCTGAGACAGCACAATTACCAATGCTTGAAACAACCGCGCCGTTTGTCTTGGACAATCAAAAAAAATGGTAATTCCTACACCTTAACCTGGCTACCTGAACCCGTAACGGATTGGAACTTACTTCCCCACGACACCACGCCAACTTATCAAACCCTGTGGAAACTGATCCAATCCACGCTGAATATTCTCCGAGGCAAAAACCTACCAAACCCAGTCCAGTCTAACATTCCAGCCTTGAACCGTCCCTGGGCGATCGTCCGCCTGCTTCCGAATAATCAACGCCGCACTGTCGCTCGATTCTACAACCGTCAAGATGCTGAAGATTATATCAGAGTTCTCAACCGCTCTATTCCAGCCGCCCAATTTGAAATGACGTTTGATGTTTCCGCTGATTTGAGTTAGTGGTTAAATACCAAAAATATCTATTATACATCATTGACTATTGAACGAAAATGACTATTCTATTTCGCCGCATTAACCCTCCTACTTTTTCAATTACATTAGATATGATTGCCCAATTCTTAGGGATTCCAAAATCCCTGATTATCCGCGCCGAACGTTGGGCTTATGTGCTGTTTGTGCATCGGCGCGATCGCGGCGGACAATTCATCAGTTACCGCAAACTCAAGTTATGGCTGGACGCAATTACTGTCTTAATTCAAAAGACCAAAACCTTTAATTATACAAAAAAAATCCTGCAATTATCCGACTGTAGGGGCGCACCGACGTGCGCCCTTTTACCACCGACGTGCGCCCTTTTACCACCGACGTGCGCCCTTTTACCACCGACGTGCGCCAGATTCAATCGTAAAATTTATCCCACAATTTTAGCTATATCAGTCCAGTAATTTTGTGATTGGTGGGTTACGGCGGATTTTAAATTAAAGGGTAACAATTGAGATGGTATAACCGCCTAACCCACCCTACTTACTGGTGATTCTTTTTTGAGGAGTTGAGGTTGGGTTTGTTTGCGTTCGTGTAGCGTTTCCAACGGTAACGTAACATATTCTGTCGTCAAACGTTAGACATCGGCAAGTTATCACACCCCTGCAAACTCAGCAAATACTTGCTCAATCACCTTTTGCGCTTTGGTATCCAAAGAATGCCAATCCACTTCACCGTCTTCATCAATTAGGCTAGTATCAATCTCAACCTCCTGGCTTTCTACTTCAGAATGAACCGGGGCGTACTCGCGAAAACAAACTTGAAAGCATAAGTCCCATAAGTTAATACAGGTTGAATGATCTGGTTTTTCTAAACATACCGCATGACCCGGTATCGGCGTCTGTACATCCTTATACGTGGCTTTCCAGGTGGTTGGTTCAAGCTGCTGGCGAATATGATCAACGATACGGATTAACGCGGGTTGCATTAAGAGTCCCGCTTGTTCCCACGCCTGGGTTGTTTTAAATTTGGGTTTCATTCTGAACGTCGAGAGGGAGGAATTAGGCAAACAACGATGTTAAGACTACTGAGTGGATTTGGATTCGTGACGGGAGCCACTTACCCGTTGCGCGTGTTGGCAGTTTTCCGACGCACGCCCCATCTGTGGAGATACATGATTACTCCGATTCTTGTCAATGTGTTCATCGGTATTGCTCTGTATGCCGGATTACTGGTGCTTGGCTGGCAACAGGTTGACAGTCTTACGCTTAGTTTATCGCAATGGTTGAATAATGCGATCGCGAGTCTTCCCCCTTGGCTGAGTTTCCTGGATGTCTTGGCGACGGGGATCAATTGGCTGCTGGATTTAATCTTGGTGATTGGCTTACTGCTAATCACGGGATTTTTGCTCGTTCAGTTTGGCGTTTTACTGGGTGCGCCGTGGTATGGTCAACTCTCGGAACAGTTGGAAGAAATTCGCACGGGTCAAATTCATACGGTAGAGGTGGGATTTATCCAGGATATTTGGCGGGCGATTTTATTTGAGTTGAAGAAGCTGGTACTAGGAATCGGCGTTGGCATTTTCTTATTAATGCTGAATATTCTACCCGGAATTGGCACTTTAGCCGCCGCAATTGGTGGGATTATTCTAACCGCAACAGTAACTTGTCTTGACTTTCTCGACGCGCCCTTAGAACGTCGCCGTTTACGATTTCGCTATAAGTTAGGGATTGTGTTTAAAAGTTTACCTGCCAGTGCAGGGTTTAGTTTAGTCTGTATGGTGTTGATTACGGTGCCATTAGTGAATCTTTTTACCATTCCTTTATGTGTCGCATCCGGGACGTTGTTTTTTTGCGATCGCGTGTTACCCAAGTTACCTCAATCTCTGGCAACGCCCTAGTCGGATTAAACTATAAATTTAAACGGAGCCGACTTTTGCTATAAGTCAATGACTGCTCAACAAATGGGATTTGCCAACCTTTAAACCATCCTGAATATAGCCGAGTATTTCCAATTCCCGACCTGCAATTTCATGAAACTGCTGCACCTCCGATTCAGTTAACTCTTTTTTCCAGCGCCCTTGACTCAACTGATCAATGGATTTGGATAGTTTGCGAAACTCTTGGCGAGTATCTTGAGTAATAGTGTTCTGAGAATAATATTGAGGCTCAATCTGTCTAGCATCATACTCTTCGCCAAGAAAATTCATGATTTGTCTAACCACCTGTTCCGGGTTATTGGTTAAGTCTTCATACTTAACGTCAAAAATATTGTCATTCTCTCCCTGGTTTAGTCTCGCGTTTACACATTTTTTCCAGTAGGACGCATAGCGGACGATACTCTTTCCTTGGGGAACATTTTGGTGATGACGCGCTGAACAATAACCATCTCGACCATCGCGGAACATATTAATAAACTTGGCGTTAGGAAAGTGCTTTAATAAAAACTTCAGCCTCAAAACATGCTGGGGAGTTTTTTCAATAAAACGCTGACCTCCTGTTTGTTGCGTGATCTGTTGAGTGAATTTATCGTAAAATTGCACAATATCTGGAGACTGTTTAATTAAATCTGCTATGTCTGTAGCTGTAAATCCTTCATAAGTAAACCCATAAATATCCCGGTACATAAACAAGCCCGTTTCATACCCAAAACTACTCAAATTAGGATGAGCGCCTAAGATTAATTTCATCAGGGTTGTGCCACTGCGAGGCGCACCAAATACAAAAATATGGGGTTCGGGAGAAATCGTCTTTGGTAGGCGCAGAAAAATGTTTTTAGGAATGGCTTGGGGATGTTTTAAAAAAGAGCGAACGGCTGTAATAAGAGGCATAGAACTAACCTTTGCGTATTTTTATTCGATCTGATAATAATAAAATATTAATCGATGATAATTAAGATTTTACCTCGACTCAAGAAAAATTAATAATTCCTTGAGTTGAATAGTGTCTTAATATTTTGTATTAATATAGAAGGATGACAATTATTTAATAATCAGGTATGGAGTACAAACAACTGGGGGAAAGCGACCTACGGGTTTCAGATATTTGTCTGGGAACCATGACCTATGGTCAGCAGAACACGATAGAAGAGGCGAGAGAACAACTGGACTATGCGATTTCCCAAGGGGTTAACTTTATTGACACCGCAGAAATGTATCCTGTACCGGGACGGGCGGAAACTCAGGGGAAGACGGAAGAGTATATTGGCGAGTGGTTAGTTAAGCAACAGCGCGATCAGCTAATTGTGGCGACTAAAATTGCGGGTCCCACATCTCGGATGAGTTGGATTCGGGGCGAAAACCACCGGATTGACCGCCCGAATATCGAGCAGGCGTTAGAAGATAGTCTTAAGCGCCTGCGTACTGATTATATTGACCTCTATCAAATCCATTGGCCCGATCGCTATGTTCCTTTGTTTGGCGCACCTGATTATGATCCCAAGCATGAACGGGATAGCGTACCCATTGCTGAACAACTACAGGTATTCGCGGATTTGATTAAAGCGGGGAAAATTCGCTATTTGGGGTTGAGTAATGAAACCCCTTGGGGTGTGTGTGAGTTTTGCCATGTTGCCCAGCAGCTGGGATTACCTCAAGTGGTGTCGATTCAAAATGCCTACAGCTTGGTTAATCGCATCTTTGATATTCACCTGGCTGAAGCCTGTCGATTTAATCAGGTGGGATTACTCGCCTATAGTCCCTTAGCCTTTGGCTTGCTGACAGGTAAATATCTCAACGGTATCCCAGAAAAGTCACGGCTAGCCCTATTTCAAGGATTTGGGGGGCGGTATGAGAAATTCAATCTAACCGAAGCGGTGAAGGAGTATGTGGAAATTGCCCATAAGCACAATTTGACACCCGCCCAGTTAGCCTTAGCATTTGTGCGATCGCGTTGGTTTGTCACCAGTACAATTATCGGTGCAACCACCATCGAACAACTCAAGGAAAATCTGAGTGCGGCTGAGGTGACATTGGAGCAGGATATCTTGGCAGAAATTGATGGGATTCACGCCCGCTATCCCAATCCTACACCTTAACAGTAACTCCCAGTCAGCGACCAACTTTTTAAGGTGGCGTGGTGAGGAATCCCCGTGCGTACCCTGCGGGAAGCAAGCGATACCCCAGACGCCGAGGAGGATGTCGATGTAGAGCGATAGCAGACATGATAGTATTTGAATGCAAGTCTCTTTGAAACCTCATCTAAATGATTAATGGGCGGTAACTCAAATCAAGGTAAAAAAATGCAAATTATTTTTGATTTATTTTTTGAGCTAGAATTTTACATAAAAGTTGCAATAATTTCTGCAATTGCACAACAGTTTTTTTATTGGATATTGCACGATATAGAACTAAATTTTATTACTCAGGTACTTTTATACTGGGTTGTTAGTTCTGTCTCATTTTATGTGATTGGAATTTCCATCGAAAAGGTAATCAAAAAGAATGAACAGTTGAGAGAGAAACTAAATTCAAGAGTCACAAAAGTAAAAAAACAACCCTTCCCAGCTTTTACGGCAAAAGGCATTGTTATTGGACAAATTCAGGGTTTAATAACAGCATTAATCATCCTCTACCTAGCGCCAGAGATACATAGAGGTAATGGCTTATTCCTCAATCTGGGATGGTTTTTTATGCGAATCATTGCGGCTGATTTCTGTTTTTATGTCGCTCATTGGTTATTGCACAGAAAAATTTTGCTGAGACTACATCTTAAACATCATGAGTTTGCCGATTCATCAAGTTTTGTCGCTGGTCATAAGAGCCTTAGTGAATATATTATAGTCACCATTACAGATATTTTACCTATCTTTATATTTGGATATGATATTACTCAACTGTTGGCTTGGACTGTTATCGGTAATGCTTACAACCTAGAAGGTCATAGTTCGTTGTCTATATTTTTCATTGCATCCGATTTTCACGATCTGCATCACACCAGTTTTAAGGGAAACTATGGTATTCAGGGATTTTGGGACAGGGTATTTAATACTTTGAACCCTCCTACCAAAAAATCGGGAATTATATCTCCTGTCGCCTCTCTGGAGAAAATAGTGGTGAAGTTGTCTAGTCGTGCCAGTAAAGTTACGACTTGACTCCTGCCATTTTCCCTGCCCTAGAGTTCCCTGACAAATGACAAATGATCAATGATAAATGACAAATGATAACCTATTGCATTTGTTGCAACTGGCGAGTCCTGGCTTACCCGTCGGTGCCTATAGCTATTCAGAAGGATTAGAAATTCTGGTGGAAAATGGGGTGATTGATAAGTCAACACAATTAAAAGCGTGGATTGACCAAGAATTGAGATATGGAGCGATTCGCTTAGAAGCCGCGATCATGGTACGCGCCTATCAGAGTCTCCAGGCTGAAGATTTAGAGGGATTGAAGTATTGGAATGCTTGGGCGAGTGCGGCGAAGGAAACATCAGAGTTGCGATCGCAAAGTTGGCAAATGGGGAATTCTCTGATCCGCTTACTCGTCGAGTTAGAACCGGAACTTCAATCTGTGGCGGGGATAGTGGGAACTCCCTGCAATTATGCGATCGCCTTTGGTATTGCAGCCGCGTACTGGCAAATTAACCTCATGGATGCTTTATTGGGCTATTTACACAGTTGGGCATCTAATCTAATTAATACAGGTGTGAAATTGATTCCCCTGGGTCAAACCGCCGGACAACAACTGCTGCTGGAACTTGCCCCTCAGCTATCCCTTGCTAGCCAAGACACCTTGAGCCTAGAAGACAATGAACAGTTACACAGTTGCACCTGGGGATTAGCGCTCTCTAGCATGGCTCACGAAACCCAATATACACGATTATTTCGCAGTTAACGGTATTTTGTACTGGTGTCAGTTGTCTATCGGATAGTTCTATGCTACCTTAAAAGTTTTTCAAATTTGAGGAAGCTATGAGTCAACGAACCCAGATCAATCTTCGCATAGACAACGAATTACTCCAAGCGCTACGCGAAAAATGTGCCGCTGAAGGCTGCACGCAGACGGAGTTTATTACCAATGCGATCAAATCGTCATTAGGTATCCCGATTACCCAAGCCAATCTGATTGAGATCGATGAACGAATTGCCGCCCACATTCAACCCATTCGAGAAGAGTTAGATCAGTTGAGGGCAGCGTTGGGGGAATTCGCAGCCTGAGGGTGAACAATGGAACTCTCAGGCAACAGGTTCCACCAGTATCTAACTTAGAGGCAATTCGCGATCGCATTCTCGGCAACTTGAATCTCGGTAGAAATGCAGTCGCCTACAAAGCTGCCCAGAAAGTCCTCGATGAGTTTATTGGCGAATTGTACAGAAAATAAGTGATCACCAAAAGCGGCAACTGGTATAGTTCCTTTGTTCAGGGTTCATCAACCATGAACAATCAACGATGAACCATTTAGCTTTCTTGGTGCTTCGCGAGTCTCATATCTCTTGCGTCTGGTAAAATCCCACGTTTTTTAGCGTGGGATATATTTTCTTCATTCTCTTTAATTTTATAAAATTGCGCTATACAACTGCTATATATTTAGCCAGAACCTGATAATCAAAAATACTTAATATCTAGGAATAAAGATTAATCATGTCAGGGAAATTACGGATGGATTGGGTAATAAACCTCTCCATACCTAAGCCAAATGGCTTAAGGGTATTCCCCTGAAATTAGGGCTAATTAGGCGCTGAAACGCCTATGGTTAAGAGGTTAATAGCTTGCCTTCCTGCAATAGAGCTATACGCAGTAAACTTACGCCATTATGCTGAGGCAATTAGCGGAGGATAAGCCGACAATAAGAAGATGTAATGACTTAAACCAGAAAAAGTGAACAAAACTTTACAAAAACTTTATGCTCACTTTACTGAATTGCTAGTGACATCCTCTATCATAAAAACAGAGTAAGTCTGAATGAGTTGCGAAATAGCAATCCTTGCTGGGCAAACTTTCCAGCCTCATCTGTTAAAAACCAATTATTAAGATAGGCGATAGTGAGTGTAAGCAACTTTCTCAAAACGTCTACGTATAATTACCCAAGATACAACAAAACCTGAACTATCCTACAGCAGTGCATCTCCACAACGCCTAAGTGAGGGGCTGACTCACGTCCATCGGTGACAGCAAAAACTTATCTAATCTGGGTAATTTACCAAATTCTGTAATATTAACGGCAAGCGCTGGATTTAAATGCCAACCCGACGAACCCAGTTGTTTATGCCGCTCTCCAAACAAGACTGTATGGAATTGTCCCAGTTGATTATTCCAGTCTGATGGTATTAGCACGACTAAGTGCAGTCTGTTCCTCTGTTCCCAACTTGGCTAGTTGCTTTCGTCATCTCTAATCACTTTCATGCTGTATTCCCAGAAGTTCAAGCTAAAATTATGACCGATCAATTCGAGCGAGCAATTGGATACTCACAAAACTGGACTGAATTTATTAGCACTGGTGCTTTTCCCTTCACCCCTTGTTCAATTGTCAATCCTGAGAATCTGGCGACCCAACTTTTCTCCTGCGCCAGTGATAAATTTACAGGTTGCTTAGATATTAAACCCCCTCAACACCAACACTGGAGTTTATATTTTTATCAAGGTTTAATCTGTGGTGGAAGTGGGGTACATCCACATCGGAGTTGGTTGCGCCAGCTTTATCGCTACTGCCCCCAATTGGTTAAGGATACGACTGTCAATCCTTCCCAACAGTTCCCTAGCTACAACTACGATGCCTTAACGGAATTAGTAACCCAGGGAAAAATTCGGTCAGAGCAAATGACAGAAGTTGTCGAAAGCTATATTACAGAAATTTTTTTTGATCTGATTCAACATCTGGAACAGATGTCTCCTTCCTCAAACTGGCAACTCAGTTATAGTCAAATCCCTCAAGCTCAGATGGAGTCTACCTTAGTCACCATAGATGTTGATGAAATGTGGCGGCAAGCGGTAAAACTTTGGCGAAGTTGGCAAAGCGCCGATTTAACAGACATTTCTCCTAATTTAGCGCCTAAGGCATTAAACCCGAAGCAATTGCAACAACAGTTTTCCCAGATGCTCTACAATAACCTCAGTGGTTTGGGAGGTATGAATCAGATGTTTAAAGCGTTGCCAGAGGAAACCTCTGACGTTACATCTGATAACCTGATTGCTTCGATGGATGGCAATCAAACATTACGGGATTTAGCCGTTCATTTGAATCGGAATCTTGTACTCCTAACTCAGCCCATCATGCCCTATATTCGTCAAGGGTTAGTTGAATTGATTGAGGTTGAGGATGTGAGTTTCAGTGCTGCATCACTGACAAAGCCAGACTCTTCATCTCCTGAAACCCCAGCCACTCCAAGAGAATCGAAATCGGCGAATCCCTTAATTGCCTGTATTGAGGATAGCTCAGTTGATCTGCTACTGATGAATCATATTCTCACTCAAGCAGGCTATCAATTTATCAATATTGAGGATCAGGAAAAAGCATTATCGATATTGATAGAACACAAACCCGACCTGATTTTATTAGATTTAGTTATGCCCATTGCTAATGGGTATGAAATCTGCTCCCAAATTCGTCGGGTTTCCTTTTTCAAATCCACCCCAGTGATTATTGTGACGGGTAAGGATGGGATTATTGACCGGACACGGGCAAAAATTGTCGGTGCGTCAGATTTTATCACCAAACCCATTAATAAAGATAAAATGCTCCAAGCGTTACACACTTATCTCCCCAAGCCCCAGGTTAACCAGTTTCAGGATACATCAATGTTTGGAGATTGGTACGTTCAACCTACAGCAGTTTGAGACTCGATGTAATACAGCTAAAAAGAGTAGAAAAGGGCTTTTTTCTGGCTGCTGTACTACACCGTGTTATATCAAGCCCTGTTGAAGACTCACACTTTGGTGGAGACAAAGCAGATGGCAGATGGTAGATGGCAGAAGTGTATTACTGGTACGGAATCATTTCAGCCGTTACATCTGTCCTAAGCTTTTGACAACAGCTATCCACTAAAAAATAGTTGTAGTCTTATCTATTTTTCATTTATTGCAGAAAAAATATACAATTTATATTAAAATTTTTATAGCTGAATATTGGCATACTCGCCTTTTAGTGAGCTACAATTAAGCCAGTCATATCTGTAGTTTATCATGAAATATTTTACCAATAAAAAAAAAGTTAAAATTATAGCTGCAATAAAAAAACATTTCTTTTAATTCAATAGCAAAAAAAACAGTCATATTTATATCGAGGTGACTGACTATACTATCCGATTAAGTGAGACAAATAAAAATCAAAAATGCTTGCTCCTTTATCTGTTCGATCAACTCATTGGACTATAACAAAACATGATGTCGTTTTTACCACAGAAGAACTGCTAAAACGCATTCAAAATTGTGCGAGTCAACAATTTACAGGTCAGTTAGATTTCAACATTACCAATCCTCAACAACAGCAGTGGAAGCTATTTTTTAGCGTCGGCAGTTTGATTGGTTGTGACAGTAAGGTACATCCTGTGCGTCGTTGGTTTCGTCAGCTATCATTGCACTGTCCTTCGGTGGCTGTTAATGCTGTAACGCAAGAAGGAGAGCCGATTCAATATCAAGATTATGAGTCATTAGCCACACAAGTGAAACAAGGACAAATCCCCGTGGGACAAATGACAGCACTTGTTCAAGGTCATGCCAGCGAAGTCCTTTTTGATATTATCCAAGCAGGGGAACAACAAAACTATCATTCTGGAATGTATTTAAGCTACCGAGTCATTCCTCAAGATTCCATCGATTTAGGGTGGGTTGTGGTACGGGCGGAGCGCGTTTGGCAGCAAGTTTTTCAGGATTGGCAAGCTTGGCAAAAAGCGGGTTTAGCTGACCTTTCACCGAATCTTGCCCCCAAAATTTTGCAGGCAGATCAGTTGCGCCAGCAAACATCACCCTCTGCTTATCGCAATCTAACAGCTTTTGCAGATGGGACACAAACGCTTCGGGATTTAGCGGTTAAGTTAAAACAAAGTCCTCTGCCCCTAACTCACTCGATTGCCCCTTATATTCATAAACATTTAATTGGATTAATTGAAGTTGAGGACTTGAAACGTTCTATTTTACCTCGTAAAGTTGTTGAGGATAAATCTAATGAAAATGGCAAACTTACATCACGAAAGTCTTCTCGCCCGTCATCCTCCTCTAAATCAGCAAATGCGATAATTGCTTACATTGATGATAGTCGAATTGACACGCAAATGATGGGTTATATTTTAAAGGAAGCGGGTTATATGTTTATCTCAATCGAGGATTCCGTGCAAGCCCTAGTTAAGCTTCTAGAAAATAAGCCGGATCTGATATTCCTTGATTTGGTGATGCCTGTCGCGAATGGTTATGAAATTTGTTCTCAAATTCGCCGTGTTTCCGTTTTTCAGGATATCCCCGTGATTATTCTGACCGGAAATGATGGCATTGTAGACCGGGTGCGTGCCAAGATGGTGGGGGCTTCTGGGTTTTTGCCAAAGCCAATTACTCAACAAAAAGTGCTGAGTACTTTGCAGAAGTATTTACCGACCAAATCTGTACCGATGAGTAATTAAATATTGTTCAGTATTTATGACTGAACTAAAAACTGCAAAGGTTGTGTATCGCAAACATTGGATTAACTATGACAACTGTTCTTTTAGTGGAAGATAGTGTAACAGAAACTCAGGTGCTGACTCGTTATTTAAGACAAGCCGGATTTAACGTAGTGAGTGTAACAAGTGGAGAGGAAGCCCATATAAAACTTCAAGCTAAAAAACCTGATTTAGTGATTCTTGATGTTATTTTACCGGGTCAAAGTGGTTTTGAACTTTGCCGCGAGATTAAAACAAACATCGACACCAAGAAAATTCCTGTGGTGATGTGTTCAACAAAAGGCACAGATGCTGATAAGTTATGGGGTTCAATGCTAGGTGCTGATGCCTATATTTCTAAACCAGTCGATCAACAGGAATTAATGAAAATCATTAATAAATTTACACTAGTTTAGCTGTTCCCTGTTCCCTGTTCCCTAAAAAATGACAAATTCACTTGACTCAATCCTCTTAACCACGAGTCTTGATTCACTCAACCTTAAACCTTCACCCCCAGAAACACAGCGGCGGTTACTTCGTTTTCCTATGAGTCACCAAGATAGTGCCCTATTGCCCTTGGAACAAATTGGGGAAGTACTACGGGTCAATGTAAGAGACATTCTGCCTGTTCCGGAAATGCCCGGTTGTGTTTTAGGGATCTGCAACTGGCGTGGCGATATGCTTTGGCTGGTTGATCTGAGCCAGTTGCTGGGCTATTTATCATTAGACCAACAATGGCAATTGGCTGATGCTTTGGTGGTGTTAGTGGTGCAGGTAAATGAGCAATCGATCGGACTTGTTGTTTCCCAAGTTAATGACATCGAATACCACAATTTGCAACATTTGCAGCCTGCTGTTCCGGGTGTATTTCCACCTAAACTGTTGCCGTTTATTCTGGGTTCTCTCCCTGAAGATCAGGGCATCGTTTTGAATATTAATGCCATTAGCCATTATCCCCTTTGGCAAAGGCATCGTGAGTGAAAAATGAAGAAGATGAGGGAGATAGGGGAGATGAGGGCGGGTTTTGCACAAACGTTACCATCAATAGCGATAAAAAAGTTTCTAAACCCGCCCCTACAAACCATGTCCGACTAGGGAATAAAGGGTCAAAACTTTACTTTCTCTATTTTCCTCACTTTCCCCATTTTTTCCGATCGCAGATCGCGGACATATTAGGACTAGACACATCGAAATTATGCAAGAACTCGAACAATCGAAGCAAGTACTCAACCCTGATGTTGAGAATGATTCTGCTCAGAACGTTAGTAATGGCGATCGCGTGACGAATGAGTCTCAGCCTGAGATGGGTGTCAATATCGAAACCTATTTTCAGGAACAACGCCAGTGGCTGTTAGCGGTTGCTCAACGGATGCGTCGTGCGTCTACGATAGAAACCGTTGATACGCTGCTAGACACCACTGTGGCTGAAGTGCGGGAGTATTTCCAAGTTGATCGCGTTCTGATTTATCAATTTCAAACTGACACCGAGGGCGTGGTTCGCGCCGAATCCAGGGTTGCGGGGTATACTCCATGTTTGGGTGAATCCTTACCCGCCTTAACCTTTGGCGCAAACAGTCAAATCGAATATCAGCAGCAACAGGTTGTCACCCTGAGTCATCTGTATCAAGGTGTAACCAGTCCCTATCAACTGCAACTGCTGAAACGGTTTCAAGTTAAAGCCAGCTTGAGTTTACCGATTCTGTTTAGTAAACAAACCTGGGGATTATTAATTGTTCAGCAATGTTCTGGAACCCGCACTTGGCAAGACTCCGAAATCAACCTGCTGTATCAGGTGACAACAGAACTTGCTCTTAACCTGCAACCGGGAGAACTGTATAGCCAACTCCGCAGCCAAAACAAAAATACCAAAATTGTCGGTCAAGTCGCGGCGAAAATTCTCAAGAACATCTTGCGATCGCTGAATATTCCCCAAGTCTTGAGTAACGCTACACGGGAAATCCGTCAGCAACTGGAGTGCGATCGCGTAGCGGTGTATCGGTTTAATCAAGATTGGAGTGGGGAATTTATCGCCGAATCCGTTGCTCCTGGCTGGGTACCCTTAGTCGGTCCGGATATCAAAACAGTTTGGGAGGATACCTATCTCCAAGAAACCCGAGGTGGGCGTTATCGTAACGAAGAAACCAATGGTGTGAATGACATTTACGCCGCTGGGTTAGCTGATTGTCACATCGATCTGTTGGAACAATTTGAAGCAAAAGCTTACGCGATCGCACCCATTTTTGAGGGAGACAAACTCTGGGGATTACTCGCCGCCTTCCAAAACTCAGGTCCGCGTCAATGGGAAGCCTCAGAGCTTAACATACTGGCATTAGTCGGGCGTCAGTTTGGTGTCGCCCTCCAGCAAGCCGAATACCTGGACAGTTTACAAGCGCGAACTGGACAATTAGCAAAAGCGGCGGAACGGGAACGCACCATCGCCCGGGTGATCGAGAAAATTCGTCAAACCACGGATTTAGAGAAGATTTTCCAAACCACCACCAAAGAAGTGCGTAAACTGCTCAATATTGAGCGCGTCACCATTTATAAATTCCGCGACGATTATTTCGGTGATTTTGTCAGTGAATCCCAAAGCGGAGGATTTCCTCCAATTGTGGGGAGTGGTTGGGAAGATCCCTATCTCAACGAACATCGAGGCGGACGGTTCCTCGACAATGAAGCCTTTGTTGTTGATGATATTTACACCGCCAATCTCACCGATTGTCACATCGAGGCGTTAGAAAACTATGAGGTCAAATCCTGCGCCATTGTCTCGATTTTCCAAGGGCAAAAACTGTGGGGATTACTCAGTGCCTTTCAAAACACAGGAACACGTCATTGGGAAGAAGGCGAAGTCCAATTACTCAAGCAAGTTGCCAACCAACTCGGCGTCGCCCTACAACAAGCCGAATATGTGCATCAGATTCAGGTGAAATCTGAGCAACAGGCGAAAGAGGCGGAACGAGAGCGGGCGTTAGCCAAAGTCGTGGATAAGATTCGTCAACCCTTCAACATTGACAAGGTGTTTGAAACCACCACTCAGGAAGTGCGGCGACTGCTGAATGCGGAACGGGTGACGATTTATAAGTTCCGGGAGGACTATTTCGGCGACTTTATCTGTGAATCCGAGTCGGGCGGATTTCCTAAGTTAGTCGGGAGTGGCTGGGAAGATCCCTATCTGAATGAATACCATGGGGGACGCTTCCGGGACAATGAACCGTTTGTGGTAGACGATGTTCACGATGGTACGCTGACGGATTGTCATGTTGAGGCGTTAGACTACTATGGCGTCAAATCCTGCGCTGTGGTGTCTATCTTCCAAGGTGACAAGCTGTGGGGATTACTCAGTGCCTTTGAAAACACAGGGACACGCCACTGGGAAGACGGTGAAGTGCGCTTGCTCAAACAAGTGGCATCTCAACTGGGCGTAGCGCTGCAACAGGCAGATTATTTGCAGCAATTACAAACCCAATCCCAGCAACTGCTGAAAACCGCCGACTTGGAACGAGTCACGGCTCAAATTATCAGCAAAATTAGCCAATCTCAAGACCTGGATCAGATTTTCCAGACGGCTTGTGGGGAACTACAAACCTTTTTGGGGGCTGATCGCGTGGGGATTTATCGCTTTGATCCCGAATCGGGGTTTGATCAGGGAGAAATGGTGTCTGAACGGGTCGTCGCTGGTTTTCCCTCTGCGCTGTCGATAACAGTTGATGATCATTGCTTTGGTGAAAAACATGCGGAAAATTATCGCAAGGGACGAGTGTGGGCAGTGGCGGATATCCATCACGCCAATTTAGCCCCCTGTTATATTGATACCCTCTCCAAATTCCAAGTGCGCGGGAATTTGGTCGCACCCGTTATGCAGGGGATCGAATTGTGGGGATTACTCTGTATTCACCAATGCAGTCGTCCACGCAAGTGGAGAAACCAAGAGGTGGAATTTGTCAAGCAGGTGGCGTATCAATTGTCCATCGCCCTGAAACAATCCCAATACCTGCACCAGTTACAAGACCAATCCACCCAACTCGCGACGATTGCCCAAACTCAGGAAACGGTATCCAGTGTTCTGACTAAGTTGAGCTATGGCGAGGATATTGCCACCATCTACAATACATCCACTCGTGAACTGCGGAAATTACTCAAGTGCGATCGCACGGCGGTTTATCAGTTTGAACCGGATTGGAGTGGCGTGTTTGTAGCGGAGTCGGTGGCGACGGGATGGACGCCCTTAGTGGGTCCCGATATCCGCACCGTCTGGGAAGATACCTATTTACAAGAAACTCAAGGGGGTCGTTATCGGAATCGGGAAAGCTTTGCTGTGGACGATATCCATACTATCGGTCACTCCGATTGTCACGTTGAAATTTTAGAACAGTTTGAGGTCAAAGCTTACGCCCTCGCCCCGATTTTCGTCGCCGATGAGTTATGGGGAATCCTCTGTGCTTATCAAAATAGTGGATCTCGCCATTGGACAAGTAACGAAATCACGGCGCTAACTCAAGTCGCTCAAGGGGTAGGAACGGCATTACAACGGCTCTACTATTTGGATCAGGCGCGACAGCAGTCAGATCAATTCGCCCAGTTAGCGAAACGGGAAAGTAACTTTATCAACCTGCTGTATAAAACTGGACAACGGATTGCTGAGCGCTTGCAGAAAGGAACTTTGAACCCAGAGATTTTGTTGCAGGCGACAAGTCAGGAATTGCGACTCCTGCTGAATGCGGATCGGGTGGCGGTTTATCGCTTTAATTCCGATTGGAGTGGGCAAGTTGTGATTGAAGATGTGGGGGGTTCCTACGTCAAGGTTATTGGTAGCCAACTGGCAAAGGTGAATGATCCGGTGTTGCAACAAAGCGAGGGCGGTGTGTATCGCCAAAATCAAACCACGGCGGTGAACGACATTAGCCAAGCCACGGAGTTGACGTTTAACCGGGAGATTTTGCAGCAGTGGGGGACTAAAGCGTACATCATCACCCCCCTATTCCAAGGGGAAAAACTTTGGGGATTGCTGGGGGTGTATCAAAACAGTGAATCCCGTACCTGGGAAGAGGGAGAGGTTAAACTCTTGGCGCAGATGGCAACTCAGTTAGGGATTGCTCTCCAGCAAGCGCAATCCTTGGAACAAGTTCAGGAACAGTCGCAGCAATTGATGGCGGCGGCGCAACGGGAGAAAGCGGCGAAGGAAGAATTACAACAGGGGGTAATTCAACTGCTAATGGCAGTACGTCCGGCGTTACAAGGGGATCTGACGGTGCGAGCGCCGATTACCGAAGATGAAGTGGGAACGGTGGCGGATGCTTATAACAATACCCTGCAAAGTCTGCGGGGGATTGTGAAACAGGTACAGGATTCCTCTCGCCAAGTGGCACAAACCTCCCAAGCCAGTGAAACCGCGATCGCAGGATTGGCGCAGCAAGCCCAACGCCAGTTCCAGGCGCTGGAAAACACCTTGGAACAGATTCAGATGATGGTGAATTCCACCGAAGCGGTGGGGGCTAGCGCTCAACAGGTGGAAGAAGCGGTGCAACAGGCGAACCAAACGGTTCAAGCTGGGGATGAGGCGATGAACCGCACGGTGGATGGGATTATGGATATCCGGGAAACTGTGGCGGAAACCAGTAAGCGGCTGAAGCGTTTGAGTGAATCGACGCAGAAGGTGTCGCGAGTGGTGAATTTGATTAGTAACTTTACGACTCAAACCCAGTTGTTAGCGTTAAATGCGTCAATTGAAGCTACCCGCGCGGGTGAGTATGGACGAGGGTTCGTCGTGGTTGCGGATGAAGTCCGTTCTCTGGCGCGTCAATCGGCGGAAGCGACGACGGAGATTGCCCAATTGGTGCAGGAAATCCAGATGGGTACGGCTGAGGTGTCATCGGTTATGGAAACGGGGATTCAGCAGGTTGCATCGGGTACAAACCAGGTGAATGAAGCGCGGGAGTATTTGTATGCGATCGTCGAAGCTACGAGTCAGATTAGTCAGGTGGTAGCGGGAATTACTCAAGCGACTCAAGTTCAGAGTCAGGAGTTACAGTCGGTTACCCGAACCATGACTCAGGTGGCGACGATTGCTAACCAAACGGTGGAGAATTCGACGGAGATGTCTTCATCGTTCCAAGGTTTGTTGACGATGGCGCAAAATCTGCAAATGAGTGCGGATCAGTTCAAGGTTGAATAGTCTGTCATTGGTCTTATGTCTTATGTCATTTGTCCTTTGTCTTATGTCATTGACGCTGTAGGGGCGGGTTTTCCCATTATCCTTTCTGTGTTTACCCAGGTGTGAGTAAACCCGCCCCTAAACCCAACCATTTAGTCAGTTGTCAGTTATCAGTTATCAGTTGTCATTGACGCTGTAGGGGCGGGTTTCACTATTATCCTTTCTGTGTTTACCCAGGTGTGAGTAAACCCGCCCCTAAACCCAACCATTTAGTCAGTTGTCCGTTATCAGTTATCAGTTGTCATTGACGCTGTAGGGGCGGGTTTTCCCATTATCCTTTCTGTGTTTACCCAGGTGTGAGTAAACCCGCCCCTAAACCCAACCATTTAGTCAGTTGTCCGTTATCAGTTATCAGTTGTCATTGATGCTGTAGGGGCGGGTTTTCCCATTATCCTTTCTGTGTTTACCCAGGTGTGAGTAAACCCGCCCCTAAACCCAACCATTTAGTCAGGGCGGGTTTTGTACCAACGTTATCAGCAATAGCGAAAAGCAAGTCCCTAAACCCGCCCCTACATCCTTCGCAATCCAACAGTTTCCCTATGAACGACCCAAATATTCGTGAACAAAGTTACCATTATTTTCTGGAAGAAGCGCCAGAACTTATGGGTATTATCGAACAAGAATTACTCGATCTACGGGCTAATTTTAGTGTCAACAAAGTCCACCATTTAATGCGAACCACTCACACCCTAAAAGGGGCGGCGGCGAGTGTGGAGTTGGAAACGATTAAAACAGTGGCTCACTCGTTGGAGGATATCTTTAAAACTCTGTTTAATCCCGATGTGGTGATTGATGCGGAGGTGGAGGCGTTACTGTTTGAAAGCTATGAATGTCTGCGGCTACCCCTGACGGCGGAAGTGATGGGGGGAAAGATTAATGAGGTGGAAGTTCTCGATCGCACGGCGGCGGTGTTTGCTAAGTTGCAGGAAAAGCTGGGTGATTGTTTTGATCAACAAGCCAATATTCCGAGTTCGTTGGAGTTGGGATTTGATGTGACTCAATCCATTTTTGAGGTGGGGGTGAGTCAGCGGTTAGATCAAATTACTGAGGCTTTGGCGAGTAATGATCCGTCAGTGATGGCGGACACCTTGCGATCGCAGGCGGAGGTGTTGCTGGGTGTGGCGGAATCGATGAATTTACCGGGATTTGCGGCAATTGCCAGTAGTGCGATCGCGGCGTTGGAGAATTATCCGGATCAGGCGGAAATGATTACTCAGATCGCCCTAGCTGACTTCCAGGCGGGACAAAAGGCGGTGCTGAATGGCGATCGCACTCAAGGGGGTCAACCCTCTCAATCGCTGCAAGAATTGGCGGGTGTGGTGGATGGTGATCTAGAGGATGCTGCGCCAGCCGCCGCGCCAGAGAATGTCTGGGAAGCGGATCTGAGTGATTCAGAGGTTAGTGAAGAGTTGGCGGCGTCTGATACATACGCGGCGGATTCAGCTTACCCCGATGAAGAGTTTTCGCAACGTCCGATCACAGATTCGGCAGATTTTCAACTGGATGCGACGGATTTGACGCCTTTACTGGATATCGATATCAATGAGTATGAGGATTATAGTGTATCCGAACCGGAGACAGAAGGGGTTGAGGAACCCGATTCGGCTGACTTATTGGATAGTGTTTGGGGAAATATCTCGGTTTCCGAATCAACAACGGAGGAGGATGTTCCGGTAGAATCTGAATCGGAATCCGAAGAAGTGTTTCCCGTCTTCAAGACTCCAGCCAATAATTTTCAGGACTCAATCCCAGAATCTGTACCGACTCCTCCAGTAGAGGCGGAAGAACCCTTAATGGATTATGTTTTACCTTCGCCACGGGTACAACAAGAATCGGTTCCGGAAACGCAGCCGCAAACGGTGCGGGTGAATATTGATCATTTAGAACATTTGAATTATGCCGTTGGGGAACTCTTAACCTACCAAAATCGCCAATCCCTCCAGGATGAGCAATTGCAATCAGCGGTTCGTTTGGTATTAACTCGGCTGCAACAGCATCAACAACTCTTGGATGAATTGCAAGATTGGCATGACCGTCAATTGCATCGATCGCAACAAAAACGGATGAATCTCAGGGGAAGAAGACGCCGAGAAGCGATTCAAGAAAAGCCGTCATTGGCTTGGCAAAATCCCCAGACAACAATCCCCAATTACTTTGACCCGTTAGAACTGGATAGTTATAACGAACCGCAGCTTTTAATCCAGTCGCTGATGGATGATACCGCCCAACTGACGGAAGCAACGGAGTCGATTGAAGTTTTTGCCAGTCAATTTAATCAAACCTTTGACAAACAACGGCGACTGCTAACCAGTATCCGTGACACGTTGATGGAGGCGCGACTGTTGCCATTAGGCACTTTATTTAGACGGTTTCCGCGAGTGCTACAACAGTTAGAAGTCACCCACAATAAATCTGTGGAACTCTACATGGATGGGACAGAGGTATTAGTGGATAAAGTGGTGGTGCAGAAACTTTATGACCCCTTACTGCACCTGATCCGAAATGCCTTTGATCATGGGATTGAGTCGCCAGAGGTTCGCCAAGACTCCGGCAAAACCAGTCAGGGTACTATTGCCATTGATGCCTATCACCAGAATCGATATTTGGTGATTGAAGTTCGGGATGATGGGCAAGGATTAAACTTTGAGAAGATTCGTCAACGGGCGGTAGAACAGCGTTTAATTGATGCCGAACAAGCCAGACGATTGTCACCCGCTGAACTGGCTGAGTTTCTGTTTGAACCCGGTTTTTCCACCGCTTCCGGGTTAAGTGATTTATCCGGGCGGGGAATTGGTATGGATGTGGTGCGTTCTCAGGTGGAATCCCTACAAGGGTCAGTGACGGTATATTCTCAACCGTATTATGGAACAACCTTTCGGCTGCAAATCCCCCTAAATCTGACCATCGCCAAGCTACTGTTGATGGAGGCGGGAGGTCAAACTTATGCGTTACTCTCAGATGCGATCGAACAAATCATTATCCCGTCACCGGAACGACTGCGCTGCTGGGATGAGGGGAAAGTGCTGCGATGGGGTACTGGCAAGGATGAGCAACTAATTCCGATTTTTTCGTTGGCAGAGGTGTTAGATTACCATATTCCTCAACCGAAAACCTTAGTGTTATCCTCTCAACGCCCGTTAGTTGAGCAAACTCCGAAAATGTCGGTGATTTTGATCCGGTGTCAGAATCGGCTATTAGGCTTGGAAGTCAATCAGCTTGTCGGTGAACAGGAATTAGTGATTCGTCCCCTAGGATCGATGATTGCACCTCCAGATTACGTGTATGGCGGCTGTATTCTGGCAGATGGTGGGTTAGCCCTGGTGCTAGATGGGACA
The DNA here is from genome assembly GCF_040218875.1 of Coleofasciculus sp. D1-CHI-01. Taxonomy (NCBI): domain Bacteria; kingdom Bacillati; phylum Cyanobacteriota; class Cyanophyceae; order Coleofasciculales; family Coleofasciculaceae; genus Coleofasciculus; species Coleofasciculus sp. D1-CHI-01. Next base: position 32,867 of record NZ_JAVJQP010000094.1, on the reverse strand, counting down.
ACATTAATGCAGTCGATTGCTGATCAGCAGACGGCAAAATCCCCGCCAGAGTTTACCTCTGATTTTCAATCCTCAATGGTGGCTTTAACGGGTTCCACCTCTGTTGCATCGGATCAACCCCAGCGACAATTATCTCCCTCCCGCCCAGCAGCGTTACCTGCTGCACCTGAACCGCCACCCCCTACGCCAACCCCCAGGCGATCGCCCCAACTGGTGCTTATTGTCGATGATTCGATTACCGTGCGCCAAAGCTTAACCTTTACCTTACAAAAGGCGGGCTATCAGATTCTACAGGCAAAGGATGGGTATGAAGCCATTGAACAACTGCAAAATCATGGAGAGATTCAATTAGTTATTTGTGACATTGAAATGCCGCGCATGAACGGATTTGAGTTTCTCAAATACCGCCAACAGGAGCCAGTATTAGCAAATATTCCTGTTGTCATTTTAACCTCTCGCAGTAGCGAAAAACATCGTTTAATTGCCACTGAGTTAGGGGCGAATGATTATATCACCAAGCCATTTATCGAACCTCAGTTGTTAGAAACCGTGCAGCAATTCATCAATGCTTAGATGGTTAGAGCGTTCTGATAAATTTCCACCTGGAGAGGGATAAACGTGCTGCTGTATTTTGCATTCTGTCCTTTATCAACCAATAAATTATGACCAGTGACACCCAAAAAAATATCGTCTTTAAGATTAGCGACTGTCTAATTTCACTGCCCATGGATAACGTGTTAAAAGTGCTAAACACACCATCCAATGAGAGTGGTTGGAATGCCATGGGATTACTGCAAATTGGAGATTATACGATTCGGATTGTTGATTTACATCAACAGTTAAATCCTAACTATGACACTGATTCAACCAACTTGCAATCCTTTTTAGTCATTACCAACCCCATAGAAGGCAATCTCTTTGGCATTATCGTCGATGAACCCCCCAATTTGATTGAATTAAATACTGACCTAATTCGTAAGTTACCTAAATATAACCGTCGCTTACCGATGATGAGTCATGCGGCGGTTCTCCAGGAGAATGAGAAAAAAACGACAATTTTTATGTTAGATTTATTTGAATTATTTAATCCAGTTGGATAAACTTGGTCATTTGTCCTTTGTCCTTCGTCTTATGTCATTTGTAAGAACCGTAGGGTGCGTTAGGCGTAATCAATTATATTGATCATCCTGTTAATGGAAATGTCGCCGTAACGCACCATGATTCGGGTCAAGGTAAAGAAAGGCTAAGGTTCCCTTACGACAAACGGCGCGATCGCACTCCTCACGACTGATGAAACAGTTAGCGTAACGCTCGCCCATCTGTTCCTTTTTCGATACGTTGAACAGACGGCGAAGTCCGATCATGTTCTACCTCAATTACAGCTAAAATTCCTTCCTCAACAGGGACAGCACGCCACAGAGGAAAATAGGGTTCAATCTCAGGAAAATTACCGATACGGTCTGTCAACCACTGGTACATTTCCCGTGATGGTACAATCAGTAAGCCTCCAACTATTGCACGTTGAAGCAGTCCAATTGCAATTTTGTTCAACGCGCGGTGGCTTGAGGATACATTACCTGTTTCCCATTCAACTACGAATTGTCTATCATTAGAGAGTGTTTTAACTGCATCCACTGGACCAGGGCGAGCATTAGTTATGATCTTCATCCGTTTTTCCCGTTGCCAGCCAAACTGCTCATTTAGGACAGTTATACAGCTTTCTTTTATCGGTTTTACACCATTTTTATGTTTCTTGTTTTCCTGACGCAGGATAAACTGATTGTTGCCTGGGGGCCAGTGAACTGCACGAATAGCAGCATAAACTTCTTCCAGGAGTTGCTCAAATTCCTCTGTGTCTGCAAACTGTCCTTTTCTGATTAGAAACTCAGTCCTGTTTATCTTCATTCAGCAGGTTTTCTACTTCAGCCACCATGGATGCAGCCGACACACCAAGCGCTTCTGCAAGCCTGATCATCGTTGACAGGGTAGGTTGTCTTAGCCCCCCTTCTAGACGAGAAATAAATGTTCGATCAAGCTGACTTCGGAAGGAAAGCTCTTCTTGGGAAAGTCGTTTTGCCTTCCTCAGACGCTGAAGAACCGTCCCAAATGCTTTTTCTGGCGTCACGGTGTATCCTCCAAACTAGAGGGTATCCTGGTTGACGGAACGATGCAGTTGCCTATAGGCTACAAAAACCTAATCTCAGTCGAATAGTACTGACTGGTATGTTGGTGGGTTTCGACTTCGCTCAACCCACCCTACGGTATATCAATGGTTTTGGCGATCCCCTAATGCTTATTGAGCGTGCCATTCAATCTTAGTCTGATTGACATAACGGAGAAAAATTACTCATGTCTGTCGCTCATCCATTTTTTCAAGCCATCGGGATCAAATCCGATGATTTAGCCGCGATTAAGCAATTAGCGTCTAAAACAGGCATTTCTGTTAAACGACTGAGATACTACGATAAAAATAGAATTCTGCCTTCAGAGACAGATTTAGAAAAAATTTGCTCGGTAACAAATATTCCTCCCCTAAAATTTAAGTTGTTAATGGGTTGTCTGGATCGGGAAATGATTGCTGCCATACAGAATAAGGCTGAAGAAATTTATGAAATTATTAAAGGTGATAGTCCATCATTGCCTGCTGATCCAACGACACCGAGATTAATGCTCAAAACTGAGTATGGACAGCTATATCAGGGAGATTGCCTAGACTTGATGCGCGACATGGAAGCAGAAACTGTTGATTTAGTTTTTGCTGATCCTCCTTTTAATCTCAGTAAAAACTATCCTTCGGGAATAGATGATAATTTAAAAGAATCGGATTATTTAGAGTGGTGTGAAGCTTGGCTCAATGAATGTATTCGCATCTTAAAGCCTGCTGGGAGTTTATTTCTCTGGAATCTGCCTAAGTGGAATAGTCACCTCTCTGGATTTCTGAATCAACGCCTGATGTTTAGGCACTGGATATCTGTTGATATTAAATACAGATTTCCTATTGCTGGACGGTTATATCCTTCCCATTATTCACTGCTTTACTATTGTAAGGGGGAAAAGCCAAAAACCTTTCATCCGGATAGACTTCCCCTAGAGATATGCTCAAACTGTTACCGGGAGTTGCACGATTACGGAGGCTATAAACATAAAATGAATTCTAGAGGTGTCAATCTAACTGATGTATGGTACGATATTCCACCCGTTAGACACAAGCGTTATAAGCAGCGAGAAGGAGCGAATGAACTGTCCATCAAATTGATTGATCGGATTATTGAAATGGCATCTGATCAAGGAGATATTGTTTTTGATCCCTTTGGTGGTGCAGGGACAACTTATGTCGTCGCAGAGATGAAACATCGCCGTTGGCTGGGTATTGAGATTGGTCCTGTCGATGATATTTTAAGCCGTTTCCAGAAACTTGATCAGGAACGTGATTATTTACAACAAATTCGAGAGGATTATAATTGTCTGTTTACCAACAAAACATTGAAGGTAAGGAGGGAGAAGGGACTCTGGACTTCGGAATCGGTTAGAGAAAAAGCACAGATGTGTGGAAAAACACCAGGGAAGCGTAATCAGGAAGCTTTATCTATTCAAACTGAACTGGATTTCTCAGGACTTAATAATCGGTCAAAGCCCACCTAGATCAGGATACCATTATTCGGGTCAAGGCAAAGAAAGAACCGTAGGGTGCGTTAGGCGTAATCAATTATATTGATCATCCTGTTAATGGAAATGTCGCCGTAACGCACCATGATTCGGGTCAAGGTAAAGAAAGGCTAAGGTTCCCTTACGACAAACGGCGCGATCGCACTCACAAAAATGTGATTGTTCTTAGCCAAGGGTTAACAATCTTTCTGGAAAATCTACTACAAGTCGTTTAAGTTGGAGCCAATACACACCTAAAAGAATATCTTCCAGTTCATCTCCACCCAAAGCTTCAATGGTGAACGCCTCTCCATCCAAAAGCACAGTCCCTTCGTAAAGATTAAACTGTGCTTCTCCCCATGCTGTTTGCATATCCTTTTGTTCAGTTTTAAGTAGCCAGCCTAAACTCTCTGCATCTTGGTTATTAATTGCCAGCCAACCTGTAAATCCTGTATCCAGAATTGCTTGAATTGGAATACTATCACTATCAACGGCAATTAATTCAATTTCAAAAATCAACTCCCCCTTACTGTTAAATTCGCCTGAAATCATATCCTGCCGCAAGTTCCTGTCTGATTAATACGCATGATGAGACGTTTAGAATTAGGATGGTTTTCACGAGCTTTTTTTCGAGCAACGGTTTCCTCTGGGTCAATAAAATACTCTCCGCTTTTTGGCTCTATGACAATAAACCAATCGTAGTGATTTTTGATAAGTTCAGGTTGAACTCGGTCAAAAACAACACGACAATTGCGATAAAAGCTTTCATTTTCTGCGCGACGTTTGGCTTTCTCTTCTGGCGAGAGACGACGTTCGGGAAATACTCTTCCTCTACGGACAACGCGATTAGACGATAACTGACTCATGTTGGGTTCTACCTGTCTAAGATGAAAATTAGTGTAATCCTCTTTCTTAGTTTAATATAGTAAGATTTGAAGATTTGCGATAAGGTTCGTCAAAGCGCGATCGCATCGAACGAACGCTCCCACGAGTCAGACTCACCAGTCGGGGCGCTAGATCAGGGCACGATAATATCGTGCCCCTACCGGATCAATTCGCTCGTAGGGGCATGGCATTGCCATGCCCTATTTAATTAGGTGGACTTACGCACCTACACCCTATATATGGATTAAGGTGCGTTACGCTACTTATTCAGTTGGAGGTCATCGGGTAGTTCAAGGGTGATTTATATGATTTAAGCTCCACGACCGGGTTCTTCACTGAGTTTATCGAAATAGGTGATACTTGTTTTTGCCCAAACACTTTCTTCTAGGTAGTGTTTAGCAACTTCTCCAAGAGCTGCTTTTATAGCTTGGAGGTGGCGTTCGGGATTAAGAAGTTGTTGGCGGAGAGTTGCCAACCTATGAGTTTTGGATTGTTGAATTTCGGTGAATTCTGTGTCGATGATAGGGAAGGCTTCGGCTTCGGTGGTGACGTGGGGATGCTGTGTTTTGAGTTGAGTTAGGAGAGTTTTCCAGTCAGCGATCATCGCACTTTGCACATCTGGCTCAAAAGTGTGGTTATGCTGGTCTTTTATAACCGTCCCCTTGTTTTGATCAATGAGTTGGAAGTCGTGGGCATGAGAAAAGTCGTATTTCGGTTGATCTGCCATGCGTTGTATACTTTCAGCGATTTGGTCTATTTTATCAATAACATCAGCAGACGAAGGTTGAGAAGTTTGCTCACTCACAATCACCAGTGCCTGCTCTTGATGTTGAATGGCTTGCTGCCAAATTTCGTAGTTATAGAATTTGCAGTTCTCTTGGATAGCGAGGATGGCGATGAGGGCATATTTACCGGATTCGGTAGGGAGGAGAGCGCGGAGGTTAGGGAGGATGTGGGCAGCACGATCTTTCTGGAAGCCTCCTAAGATACCTGCAATATTACTCCGTTGTCCCACGTATGGCTCATTCTCAAGAATGTCAAGAAAATATGGAATTGCCGACTCTGCTTGCATTTTTCCTAGTATTTTAATTGCTTCTGTTTTACGATCTAAATCAGGTTTTTTAAGAAGATAAATTAGATCTGGAATTACGCTATTCTCACCAATTTTACCCAAGGTGAAAATAGCTTTTTCCTTAAGGTAACCATTTGAGTTTGCTAAAAAACGATGTAATTCTGGTATAGCTTTCTTGCTACCGATTCTTCCCAAGGTATCTAATACAGACCAGCATTCGTCATCAGATGTTGTTGAAATGCATTGAAGATAACTAATCAATTCAGGAACAACAGTCTCATCCGCTATAAAACCAAGTGTATAGGCTGCTTTACTACGAATATTACTGCTGCAATCTCGCAATCTATCGACAAGACCTATGACCGCATCTTTATCTCCCATTTCATCTAATCCATCTATGGCACACCAACGTACCTCTTCATCTGGGTGTTCAAGAAGGGAAAGTAAACCGATGAGAGCTTGCTTCCCTCCTATGCTAGCCAATGCGCTAGATCCAAATTGACGTAATTCGTGAACTCTATCAACGTTATTGCTTGGATTCTTCAGAAACTCAACTAAGTCTGGTATTGCAGTCTCATCACAAATTTTACCCAAGGCTATAACGGCACTTTTCCGAACATCATCACTGGGGTCTTTCAATAGTCTGATTAATCCTTGAGTAGCACTGCGATCACCAATACTTACTAAAATATCTGCTACACACCAACGCACGTCATGATCTATATGATTAATAAGATTAAGTAGCCGTGGAATAGCTTTTTGACCTACTAAAATTCTTGATTCGCCACTTAAACGATGAAATTCGGAAGCAGCCATCCAACGTGATTCATTCTCGATCAGTGAACATAGTTCTATGATTTTCTCATCCGAGAGCAATTTAGGTTTCATTCTTTCCTGAACCCTCTTCTCCCGAAAATAATCCGATTTCCTTTTTGATAAGGAAGTAGTCGATTGGACTTGCTGTAAAAGCTCTCCTTTCAACCAGTCCGGTACATCCAACGCCTCCACATACCCAACCGTCTGCTCCTGAAACTCTAACTTTACCTCCCCGGCTAACCGCGCACCCAACCGCCAATCCACTTTTAATGCCAATTGCACCACCTGCACCGCCCGCCTATCCTCCACCAGCGCCAACATCAACGCGATTGGCTCTGTCCATTTCAGATAGTTAAGATACTCCTGCTTCAGCACCCCATCACTCAACATTGGCAACCGTGCCAACAATGCCTCGGCTGCATAATATTCCTGAATCAGTTGATGGCGAAACTCTAACTCCTGATTACCTGTTCCCGCCTGAATTAGATGATACTTCTGCAAATCCCGCAGACACTTACGGGCAAAATCCTCTCCATACGCCACCTTGCCATGGAGAAATTGCGCGATCGCCTGTACTGCTTCTTCCCGTGCAATCGCCACCCTAAACTCCGTCGGCGTCTTTCCCTGCATCATCACCCACGCCAACTGTTGCAGCACCGGTTTCCACCAGTCGCGATCGCTCTCAATCACCACATCCTGTTTTAGGTTGCGCTCATACCCCTGAGTAAATAACCGAAACACCAACCCCAAATTCTCTGGAATTTCGTTTGTCTGCTGAAACAAGCTACATAGCATCCATAGCAGTAACGGGGTTTGTCCAAACTCTCGTAAGCGATCACCCAGTTGGCGCAGCATTTCCTCCGCTTGTTCTGGCACGTAGGCTTGAATAAACGCCTGCATTTGCGCTTCGGTGAGCGGCTGCATTTCCAGCTTTTTCTCAATCCCTAAATCTCCCCCCAGGCTCAAATCCCGTGTGGTGAAAATCATCGGTACTTTGGGATGATTGCGGCGAAAATCAGAAAGCTGCGATCGCGCTTCCTCTGACGGTAACTCATTCACCCCATCAAAGAGGATGAGGGAGTGTGACAACAGGGTTTCCAGTTGTGCCTCCCTTAAGGGGAGTTCATTTCGAGTAAAGGCATTGAGAATTAATTGGGTAATTGAACCTTGCCAGTAACGCAGTTCCACCAACACCGGAATCCTCTTTAGCTCCCCTCTCCCAGAATTGGGAGAGGGGCTGGGGGTGAGGGCTTCTGATCTCTGAGTCGTCGCCTCTTCCAACAGTAACCGTGCTAACGCCGTAGACTTTCCCGATCCGGGACGCCCAACTAACAAAACCTGCTCCTGGGCATACTTACGCAGCCCTTCCAGCACTGAAAATCGCTCAACCTTCTCTTTCTGTCGCTGTTCTCGCTCTTTCTCTTTCTGTCGCTGTTCTGGCTCCTCCTTTTTCACCATCTGCACCATCAACCCGAAGTCAAAAATCGGGGTCACATCTTCAGACTGCCGTTGTTTGCTTTCGGCATCAGTTAACGTGTAAAGCTGCCACCACTTCTCATACTTAGAGGTAATTGCCGTTAAATAGGGCTGAAAATCAATATCAGACGGCTTGAGAACCAAATCCCGCCAGCGCCGATCGCGTTGATGAAACTGCTGCTGTAACTCTCGCAATTGGGGAAACTGCTCCAGAATCGCCGTGGTTGGTACGGCTCCACCGCCCAAATCGAAAGCGCGATCGCGGGTAAACTTAACCATCCCACAAACCTTACCGGTGCGCTGATTCAGCAACGGTGCGCCACTCATTCCTGGACGCACTTGTCCCAATTTAAACTTAATTAACCCTGGCTCATCCCCTGTGAACCCTTCACAGTTACACGTTACCGGACAGCCATTGTCAAACTCTTGATCCGGATAACCAAATAGATGGAGCAGATCACGGGATTGAATCGCCCCATCCAAATACACACAAGGCGGATAATCATCAGTCGGAAGCCTCACCCGCAACAGCGCTAAATCATACGGATCAGGGCGCAATTCCTCCACTACCGCCTGTGACCAATTCTCCTGGGTTTGCCAGCGTACCTGAACCGGTTCCCCTTCTGCCTTTTTCACCACATGAGCGCAGGTGAGAATCCATTCTGGAGCGACAAAAAAGCCTGTTCCCCAACCCATGCGACCCGGAAGGGAAAGCTTCACCGTGCATTGTTGCAACAGATTCTCGACGCGACTCATGGTTTACGGTTTCGGCTGGGCTTCCCATTCCAACGTGATTTCCAGATTCGCTTTCCCCGATCCTTTGACAATCACGGCTGTCAATTGTCCCGCCTCGATCGCCATTTCCATGCCAAATTTTACTGTCGCCTTCTTCGGTCTGGCTTTTTTCAGGGGGGCGGCGACCATCTGTACTACCCCCTCGATCGCATCAGCGACAGGCTGAAACTGCTTGGCGTCAAAGCTGACATCCTCTCGCCCTGTCGTTGTTACCTCAAATTTCGCGATCGCCCCATTGGGAAGTTCAACGGGAACGGTATCACGGCGGGATTCGGCAAAGCTCATTTGATTCTCCTCAAACTAAGGTATAGGTCGAGACGGTGGCACTTGCAGCTCAGATGAAGCCGTCAGCGTTTGGTATAAGCGCTCAGATAAGATGCGGTTGGCTTCCTCGGTCAAATGAATGGCATCCCAAAACGCCCGATCAGAAAAATCGTTATAAACATCGTAGAAGTTCAGCGTTTTTACATTCTCGGGATACCAACTTTGAAGCTGATCCAGTGATTTGGCTAAAGCAACATAGCCATCTTGGATTCGTGTCTGATAATCTGCTCCTAATTCAACCAAAATTTCCTGCTCTCTGAGTGAAATCTGTTGATTACCCCCACGACCCGTAATTTCGGGTTGTATGGCGATAATTAAAGGAATTCTTGCCCCAGTTACTAAGCGAATCATTTGCTTGTGGCGATCGCGATAACGGGTAACTCGTTCTTGCAGTTCCTCTGAGTTAACAGGAAGATAGTTAGCTAGGTGGGCTGTACCATTCAACGCCGCTAAACTCAGCCGACTCACCGAGGGTTGGGGACGTACTATCCAGTATTGGATGGCTTTAATCAGATAGGTGTTTGTCACCACAGAGGTTAACTCTTGGGAGAGGTGCGTCCAAAAATGCCCAGAGGCATTACTAAGAAAGGTTTCAATATGGGGAATGTCCGTTGCCATGCGATCGCTCGGTAGGAGCAAGTCCATGTATCCATCCAAAACCACGATCGCGTCAGGTTGGTAGGGCAAAATTTGCAACGCTAACTGAGCCAATTCATTCCCCGCTGCATACCCAGGTACAGCCGCATTAATCACCCGATATTGACCATCTTTAATCTTAGGAGGCAACGCCAACGCCTTTTCTAAATCCGGTTTATAGAAGGGCAGATCTGTCGGTCTATATTTCTCCGGAGAACGCTGCTGTTGAGCAACCCGTTCCTTCAGACGCGCTTCCAGTTGAGCTGCGATCGTGGCTTGATTACTGGGATTCCATTGACCGAATGCGGTTGATCCTCCCAGTAAAAAAATCCGAAATTCACTGTTGGGTTTGTCTAAGGGAACAGGTTCAGTGTCACGGAATCCTTGGGGATTAATCTGCCAAAAATTGCTGGTTTGCTCGCCTTCAAGCTGATAGCCCACAGCGAGACTACGGTGGGCAGCAAGTCGCCCCTGTTCGGATAAACCCTGGTAAGGCTGATCATATTCATTCAAAAACTTGAGGCGGTAAACATTCACGATCGCTGGTTCACCCTCGTAAGCGGCTAACTCAGCGGTTTTGCCCATGACACCCACCAACAGCCGAGTGGACAATTCTAGGAGAATCAAGACAATCGGAATCGCCAAAATGATCGTGAGCAATGGGAAGGGGCGGCGGCGCTTACGGTAGGTGCGACGGCGGCGCGACTTGAACATCAAATACTTTCCTCAAATCATCACAGAATCGGGCGGCTGCGTTGCTAAACTTAACACGGATGGGGTCATCAGACTGACATTAAAATGGCAGGGTTACATCTGAGCGTGGGTTAAAATCCATATTTGTACAGAACTATCCATTATACCTATGCCCTGCAAGCTACTCTTTGTCTGCCTTGGTAATATCTGCCGTTCTCCCTCCGCCGAGAACATTATGAATCACTTAATTGAACAAGCGGGACTTCAGGAGAGTATTGTCTGCGATTCGGCGGGAACGGGTGATTATCATATTGGTTCTCCTCCTGATGAACGCATGACTCTAGCCGCCAGCCAACGGGGAATCATCCTCAAGGGGAAAGCCCGACAGTTTCAAGTTCCTGACTTTGAAGCGTTTGACTTGATTTTGGCGATGGATCGGGAGAATTTACGGGATATTCGGTTCCTAGACGCTACGGTACAGTATCGGGATAAGGTACGATTAATGTGTGATTTTGCCACTCGTCATCGGATACAAGACGTTCCTGATCCATATTACGGGGGTCCAGAGGGATTTAACCAAGTGATTGATTTACTCCTCGATGCTTGCGAGGGATTATTGGAGTATGTGATTAAGACCTATTCCCTACCCGCCAAAGGCAAAGTCCATTCAACAACTCCACGCTACTAACGTAGAGCGTGGAGATTGACGGACAAACGTCATTAATGTTGAATACCGCATTGAGCCTAAACCTGGTACAGACTCTTGAATGCTTCCCTAGTTCAAGTCATCTCTAAGACTTTTTGTCGAGTCGCTATTTGGTTAGGACATCTTGGTTTAGGTGGCTCTAAGGGACTATGCACTTTCACTCGTGAGGTTTATCACCATGTTACGAGTACCAGTTCTTTCAAAATCGGGCAAGCCGTTAATGCCCACAAAACCTAGTCGTGCTAGACGTTGGCTAAGAAACGGTAAAGCAAAAGTAGTACATACCGACTTAGAGTGTTTTGCCATTCAGTTGACCTTTGAAACCCAAGAAAATACCCAACCTATAGCTGTTGGTATAGATCCAGGTAAACACTATTCAGGGATCGGGGTTCAATCGAGTCTCTTTACCCTTTGGATGGGACATCTGGTTCTACCGTTCAAGACGGTTAAGGAACGGATGGAGTTACGGCGGGTCATGCGGCGATCCAGACGGGGAAGACGGATTAACCGGAAGTTGCCTTATGATCAACGTTGCCAGCGTCAATGCAGGTTTAATAACCGCAGGCAAAACAAACTGCCGCCGTCAATTCGAGCCAACAGACAGCTAGAGCTACGGGTAGTCAAAGAGTTGTTTAAGCTGTTTCCGATTAGCGCTATCCACTATGAATTAGTCATGGCAGATGTTGACAGAACCAGTGGGCGCAAGTCAGCCAAGTCTGGTGTTGGATTCTCGCCAGTAATGGTGGGGCAAAAACAGATGCTTAACTGGCTGCGTGAATTAGCCCCAGTAACGACTCATACTGGATGGCAACGGGACGGGAATGGAACCAGTCAGCTTAGGCAGTGGTTAGGGTTAGCCAAGAAAAACAAGGACCAACAGACACCAGCCACACACGCAGTTGATGGTGTAACCTTAGCCGCGTTTGAGTTTACCCGATGGCGGGAATGGCACTCTGATAATGCCAAACATGGCGACTGGAGTGGTTGTGTCGAAGTTACGCCAGCACCATTTGCCATAATCCGTAGACCACCAATTAGCCGTAGACAATTACATTTGTGTGTCCATTCCATTGGGGGTAAGCGGCGCAAGTATGGCGGCACAGTTACCCGGAAGGTGTTTAGGAAAGGTGACAAAGTTATAGCCGAAAAAGCTGGAAAGACTTACGTCGGTTGGTGTTCTGGAGACACCGAGAGACAAGTTTCGGTCAGTGACGCCAACTGGAAACGGTTGGGACAATTCACTGCTAAAAAAGTCCAGTTGTTGCAACGAAGCACGGGGTTAATCGTTCGCATTGAGCGACTTGTATCGAGCGAAGTCGAGATAAGTCGAAATGTCGTGCCTTCACCTGGACTGTCAAACCTTGCCACTCAACGTGGCAAGGTTTGACCTCTATCCCTCTCCGGGTTACTTCGTTGAACCCGGAGTCTCACGAGGCAAGGTCCAATGAGTTTTTTTGAGAAACTCAATCATGCGATCGCACAGAATCAAAGTTTACTGGTTGTCGGACTCGATCCTAACCCAGAAATGATGCCCAAGCGTTACTCCACTGGAGAATATTCCGGTGATCTGATGGATGGGTTAAAAGATTGGCTGCACGTAATTATCCAGCAAACCGCCGATTTAGTCTGCGCCTATAAGCCCACATTTGGCTTTTACAAAGCCTTGGGCGCACCGGGACTCGATTTATTAGAACAGACACTCGCGGCGATTCCTGACTCCATCCCGATTATTTTAGATGCCAAACATGGTGACCTAAACACTAGCACCGTCTTTGCCGAAACCATTTTCACGCGATCGCGGGTTGATGCGGTGACGCTGAGTCCTTATTCTGGACAAGACCACGTTGCACCCTTTTTAATTTATCCCGGTAAAGCCGTCTTTATTCTCTGCTGCACTTCCAACCCGGCGGCTGTCGCGATTCAGCAGTATCCCCAACCCCAAACCCCCCTTTATCTGCAAGTGGTTAAAGAAGCCAAAACCTGGGGCGCACCCGAAGATTTAGCATTAGAAGTTGGCACAACCTCACCAGAAGTATTGGCAAAGATTCGGGCAATTGCCCCAGAACGCTTAATTTTAGCCCGGAGTATCTGGGCGGAGGGGGGTGCTGAACTCAACCAAATTTTAGCAGCCGGGTTAAATACGAATGGCGAGGGGTTATTAATTCCCGTTCCCCAGGATATGTTAGCCACAGAGGAACCCGCCGCCGCCATACAACCCCTGCGAGAGGAGATTAATCAGGCAAGAAGGCAAAAGATTCAACAGGGTTCGACTTGTGAGTTATGGACGCCCGATGTCTGTTTTCTCGAACAACATCCCCATCAGGATTTAATTCTGCAACTGTATGACATGGGTTGTATTTTATTTGGCGAATTTGTCCAAGCATCTGGAGCCGTTTTTCCCTACTATATTGATTTGCGGAAAGTTATCTCCAATCCCCAACTTTTCCATCTAATGCTGAGTGCTTATGCCGAGATTCTGCAAGGTTTGACCTTTGACCGGATTGCCGGGATTCCTTACGGATCATTACCCACCGCAACCGGGTTATCCCTGCGCCTGCATCACCCGATGATTTTTCCCCGCAAGGAAGTGAAAGCCCATGGAACACGGCGGGTGATTGAGGGTCACTTTGAGCCAGGGGAAATGGTGGTTGTGGTGGATGATATTTTGATTAGTGGGAAGAGTGTGATGGAAGGGGCAGCGAAGTTGGAGACAGGGGGATTAAATGTGCAGGATATTGTCGTATTTATTGATCACGAAGGTGGGGTAAAAGATAGATTGAGGGACAATGGTTATCAGGCACATTCTGTGTTAACGATTTCGGAAATTACCCAAACCTTGTATCAAGCGGGGCGGATTACTCAGGAACAATTTCAGGCATTTAACCACAGTGTTCAATAAGCGAACGTCCCACGCCTTAATTGAAGTTCGTGTTAAGTTCGTAGTTGCGCTTTAGCGCCATAAACACTATAGCGCTGACTACCAAGGGTGCATATCAACTATCCAAACGACTATCCCACAAACCAATAAACTGCTCTTTCCCCACGAATGAGGATAAATTACGCCAAAGATTTCTTTCTACCCCTTCCATCTCGGCACTAATGTCACCCCCGTAAAGCAAGATACGACTGAGAGCATTATTAAAGAGACGACAGACAACCTCTGGTAAATGTAAACATCCAGCACAAGCACCGCCTAATCTCTCTTCACAGTCGGGATCAAACATACAGTCACCCCGTTCTTCAAGAAGACTATGGAAGGCTTGGTTGAGGCGTTGCTCAAAAAAGGTTTTTAGTCCTCCCAGTGAAAATTCCTGTAGGCGGTTAACAAAAATGATAGTTTGGTTGAGACTTAACAGAAGATGCTCAGACAAAGCCGTTTCGCCAAAGCTGCTTTGATCCGCGATCGCCTTAATCAAAAGATGATTAGCACTATGTAGCGCAGAACTCACTAACCAGGGAATTAGGAAATCTGGATCAAGATTATCATCAAAAGCCGGACCACTACGGCTGGTAATCTGACTGTGACGTTCTAGAAGCCAAAGTGTAGGTTCAGCGATAGTCGATGGCTCTGGAGCTAAGTTATTAGCATGGAGCCATTTAACAATGCGTTTGGCATCAAATTGAAAGAAAAGTGCCTCAGTCTTGAGCTTGTAAACAGGTATGGGAACCCAGTTTCCGTTAGGTTCTTCCCCAGCCAAATCAAAGTGTTTTTTATCAAATGCCCATAAAACAGACGCTTCAGGTTGGTGAGAGAGGCGAGTGTATCCATAGGCAAGGTGTAAAACAGGTAAGTCTTGAATTACCATTACCTGACTAATTCCCAAATTTTCACGCATTAAAGTGCTTGCCTCTGAAAGATTTTCACGGAATGGAGAGTTAATCTGATCTAGGCGTATAAGAGCATCATCGAGGCTTTCACGCTGTAAATCCAGCAGCACAGCATAGTCGCTTAGTTGTTCTCGTAGAGTACGAGCATTTTCCTGAGCAGGGGTTAAATTTTCTTGAGCATCGCGTTTTTCTCTTTCCGTTCGAGCGTCTCCTAGCAGAGACTTTACATTGGCAGACAGTTGTGCTAATGCTTTTCTTAATTCAGCAACAACAGCCCCTCCTGCCTCACTTTCCTTAACCTTTTTATTATTGGTTAAAATGGTTTGGATTTGTGCATCATCTAAACCGCTGAGTTGTAAGGTTTTAATCAATTGCTCCAATTCCTTTTGATCGTCCTGAGTTCCCTGACCCAAAACTCGAATCATTTCTATCAGCTCATCAAGTCTTTGGGCTTGATAGTGGAAGTACTCTAGATAAATTACTAAAAGAGCATCAAGTGACTCAGAAAAGCCCAAAAATCTCTCAACGTTTGGAGTTGGGTTAATTCTAGAAATGGAGTGAACGACTTGAAGCTTATTATCAGAAACATTTGTCAAAGTCATCATCGGGTTAGGTAGCTTCCCCGTTCTTGCCTCTACAGAATCTACCACCTCAGTACGCTTCATAATTGAAGTTCTAGCCAAAGAGCGAACAATCGTCTCTGCGTGACTACAACCGCGAACCTTGCACCGCCAGCGCTTTTGACTGCCTCTTTCCAACACTAAGTAATCTAAACCATGTTCAGGACATTCAACTGGAGTTAGTTGAATCATCGTGCCATCAGCATGGGCAAAAACAAAGGGAATTTCATTTAAAGTAGGATGATGACAACGATGGCAAGGAGCATCTGGCTCATTCTTCCATCGCCTCATATAGCGAATGGCTCCACATTTAGAACACTCTCGGATGTCTAATCGTCTCCCATTAACCGATTGAGTGCTGACAAAGACACATTCGGCTGTATATCTCCGAAAAGCCTCCATCTGAGCATCTAAATGCCTCCATCGGGTTAATTCTTGGCGCACAGCATCTTGTAAGTCTCTGGCCAGGTCATCGACTTTCCGACTAAAATGCTTATTGATTTGAATAGTTCCCGCCGGAATTGTGGCAACACTTCCGGGTTCAAAACGATGTAGAACTTGACCTTTAGAACGAGTATAGGCGGGTTGATTCATTTTTTCTCCAGTAATAGCTAGTATCCAGTAATGCGAATGCCTGCATCAACATCGCGCAGAGACAACAACAAACGGAAATTGTGAGCAATATCATCTTCCGTTAACCCAAAAGTTACCAAACTTTTCTTGTTAGGGTCTTGTATAATACGCTCAATTTGAGATAACAAAGCTTCTTCTACCTTGCTCAGAGGTATTTCAAAGACTTCTCCTTGGGGTAAATCATCTGGATTGATAATTATATAAATTTTGTTAACTAAATCGTTCAAATCAATAGGCGATCGCCCTTTACCAATACCAAATATCAACTCCCGCAATTTGTCAAGTTTATCCACCTCTGCTAAGTCAATTTCCTGCTGTCCTGGTCGCGCTACTGGACCATCAATATGCAGCAAACGACCTAAGAGCAAACCAAAAGCCGTGCGATAAAGTGCATTGTACGCAAAGCGGTCGATGGGGACAGCTTCCACCATCTGATCTAAATACTCATGCGCCTTGACAAAATAGTCGAAAATTGCCCGTTCACGAGCGCGTTGTGGTCGGAATAAAATAAACACTAAACCAGGAAAAGCCCGTCCTGCCCGACTCGATGCTTGAATATATTCTGCCGTCGTGTTGGGCCACCCATAAAATAGCATCAAGTTGAGACGGTCAATATCAACCCCATGGGAAATTAGACTGGTAGCCACGACATCGGAAAGCCGTTCAGGGTCATTGGAATTCAAGTCTTTCTGCGGGGATTCCATTCGTTTGAGAACTTCTTTAACGACATCAATCCCATCATCTCCAGTAAGAGTAACGGCTTCTGGAAGCATGGTACTAGCTTGATCTTCCCCAAACTCTTCTCGCAGTCCAGCCTTGACTTGTTCATTGATAGAACGTCGAATATCAGAACCATCATTTTTCGAGTTCACATAGGTACAGCAAAGGTCGTGCTGATCAACCCGTTGCAAAAATTCTGCATCGGTTAAATAACCTAATCCATACTCAACCTTAAACTTAGCCGGATGACTACGAAGAATTTCTAACTCAGTCCGCAACGCTAAAATCAGAGCCATTGCTGCATCCAAGGAATTTGCCGCCGTTGGACGTAATCCCACAAAACCTCTGGTAACGTATCGGCTATGTTCGTTCGCATAAAAACTACGTCCTTGAGCCGGTCCAGTTACCGGAAATTGAGACAATTCTCGCCAGTAAAGATGCCTCGTCTGTTGCTCTGCTCCCTCAATCGTAGCCGTTGCTGCTAAAATCTTAGGACGATTGGCTCCCCGTTCTAGGTGAATCGCATCAATGAGCGCTTCGTAGTGACCAGCAAAGGTGCCTAATTCTTCTCGCAGCAGGTGCAATTCATCTTGGAAAATTATAGGGATACCGGGATCAACAGGTGGAGTGGAAAGCGGTTTGCGATCGCGTCGAGTACATCCCCCCACTGAGTCTTTCTTATGACAGCTATGGTTCGTCACAAATCCATGGACAGAACAGATATCGGAGACAGCACCAAACAAAGTGCGACTAGCAGGGCGAAAGGTAATGTTAGCAATTTTGTCAAGAGTTCCCACTAACAACGTCGGTAAGCGACTGTAGATATCTTCATCAACAATATAGAGTGGAATTTCACGACCACAAACCCCTTCCGGCAAAGGTTTATCCAGAAAACCACAGCGATGTCGGAGTTCTTTGGTACGTGCATCAATAAAGGTGTGAACATCTTCTGAGCCACAATAGGGACAACGCATGACCATGCGATAGGGCTGAATTGATGCAGGAACATAGTAGCCAATATCTGCTAATGTCAGATATTTGGGAGCTGGTTTACCCAAAGCATTCTGCATCTTCTGCTTTGCCTGTCCTATGTACCTGTCTAGCTCATCAGGAACAGACTTAAGAGAATTTGGGCTATTGTCTCGCCCACCGTAATAACCAATAGTAAATTCAGCAGTTTTGACTAAATCGCGTTGCTTTTTTCTCACTTCATCAGCCACAACTAGCGTATCCAGAAAACGCTGCAATTGTTGGTAAGTCAGTAAGCGCAAAGGATACCGCAACCAAGCCACTATGCCCCAATCTCGACCCCGCAGCCGATCAAAAAAGGATTGAGTCAGAATCAGTCCCATCACCGCCTCAGATTTACCCCCTCCTGTGGGGAAGTGAACCACAGCCGCATGGTCAATCTGCGCTAAACCATTGTTGTCAAAATCTCCAGTCCATTGTCGTGCGGCTAGGGCGGCGAGGTTGGAAACAATATACACAATCTGGAAGGGTCGCCAGTTTTTATAGGTTGCTTTTCCCCGTTTTTTCCGCTTTTCGTCAATCTCTGTGAATGTCTGATTCATCAGATTAAAAGCCTGTCGCAGCATGGCATATTTAGACTCGGATAAAACCTGAATTCCGAGTTCAAAACGGGCAATTTCTTGTTGAAAATTGTCTAAATCTGCTTGAGCTTCAGCGTGATGTTGAGTTCCGCCTGTCTGCGGATGCTTTTGGTCAATTAAGGCTTGCCAGTTATCTCGGTACTCCTGCATCTTTTGCCGAATAGTCTGGAGAACCTGAAGGTCAGTATCTTCATCAGCTTTTGCCAATTCCTTAAAGGGAGCTTGAATGCCAGCCGTATACAGTCTCTTTTGCCAATAAATGGGGAAAAACTCAGTCCAGATGCGAATCGTCTCCTGATTTTTATCCCATCCCGGTGTGCAATTGAGTCCTTGGGCGGGAACCTGGGAATCAACTTGATAGGATATTTGAAAGCGAGAAAGTTCTGTGGGTTGCCAAATCGCTTGAGGTAATTGAATTTCTAGGTAAGCCCCAAATAAACCTGTATCTCTTGGGTCACTAAAACCACCTACCTGTTCACTCTTATTTCTCAGAAATAGCCGTAGTCTCGTCTGTTTACCTGGATTTCGCTTTTGCGCTTCAACTTTAACGTTGAAGTAAATCGGAGCCACTTGTCCTGGCTGAATTTCACGATCAGCAGAGGAAGTATTCTTCTGTTTTCTCTTCTTTTTTTTGGCGATTCGCTGGCGCAGTGCCGTCTGTAATTCTTTAGGTTTTTTATGGGCAAAAGCCACTTCTGAATCAGTCAAATCATCAATAGTCTGATCCAACCGAAATAACCAAGCTAGTGCATCAGTCTGATGGGATTCAGTGATACGTTTTAGCTGTGCTGCAATGTCTTGATTGAGTTGTGCCAGTGTGGGAGAATTAGGACATACTAAATCTTGAATACTCGAACTGATATCAGCACTGATATCGAAACGCTTCCACATCGGGCGTAGTGACTTCTGTTCAATGTTATTCAAATCGAGCTTGGGCAGAAAAACACTAAAACGCACGTTCAACTTAATAGGCAATGGCTTTTTATCCCAGTCTGGTGCTAGGTTAATTGCTAAACCACAGTTACTGGGACGAAATTTATTCTGCTGCTGACTACTGTATGGTGCTACAGCAGGAGGGGGTAAGGGAGAGAGGTAGGCAGTTGGCATCAAGCGTCTAGGTTCAGTTGAACCTCTTATGAATTTCCGATGCTCTGAGGTTCCTGTAATGTGTCCGTGTATGCGCCTGTAGAAACTCTCAACAAATTGCAGATGCTTTTCTTGTCGCTCAGAGTCCTGTACATTTAACCCTTGATCAGTCAGAATTGATTCCGGATTAGTAGCTGTTAACAGATTGAATGGTTTTTGTAATGCCAAGGCTTGTTCAGGAGTGCCAAAATGCCCAACTTCTTGAGGCAGTTCCACCGGATTCCCTTGGTAAAACTGTCGGACTAGATTCATCACCTCACCAACAATATGTTGGTTAAATTTAAACGTTTCCCCAAACTCACTCTCGTAGGTGATGATTTGCAGTTGACGATTGGCAATCTGGTCAAATTTCCGAGAGAATATAAACGGCTGTTGCTTATTCCCAATTGACATCCACACCTTTAGGGAATCAGCATCGGGTATGGACTTAATGTTCAAAACTTGAGTTTTCATAATTCTCTCTTATAAATGCCTTGAAGCGTCCAGTACTGCAAGAACTCCTCTTTATCCATTTTATACCTAGTCCCATCCCATGGGTCTCGGATGAGAATTCTACCCAGAGCATCCCAACCATCAACGACAACTAAGTGACCGAGACGCGCCCGAGGCTCTCGCAGTTCTGCTATCCAAGCCCCTGTGGACATTAAAACCTCTAACACTTCAGCAAAGCTAGCTCCTGGAATTTCCAATCCTCCCCCGTTCCACTGTCTCGAATGACTCGAATCCAGTTGATTGAGCGCCCGCGCTAGGTCAGGAACGCTTACAGGCGCTCCCGCAATAGCCGCAATTCTCTCCTGAGAGATGTTATTAACTCCCAATGCTATCAGTAACATCTCAGCACAAGCCGAACCACAACAGAGACGGTTTTGCTGTTTGATAACCGTTGGGTCATCAACTTCATCAATAACTTGCCAATTCCCACCTGCACCACAAGGTTCAGGCGTTGAGTCCTCAGTATTCAACTGTCTCCTAACAGTAGCTAGTCAGCAAGGGGTTAGTATATCCCAGCGCAATTTTCGGTAAAGTGATAGGGATTTTTAGCGCAAAATTCCCCACTTCTTGATTAAAGCCCTTGGACTGGGTACAGGTCAAGCCAACGGTTTCAGATAACATAGTTTATTCCCTAAAAAGACGATTAAAGGGAGACTCAGGAGGATGAAGAATGAGTTGAGGCGATGACTGAACTGTTAGTATCTGCATGGCATCTCGTAATTCCCCCACGGTAATGAAAATTTGCTGATATTGAAAGATGATTTCATCAGGTTTTCGGTCGTTCCATCCCTCTTGGGCGCAGGTCGATATCACCTGACCCAGTTGTCGGCGCTTAATCCTCAGTTCATTAGCCCTTTGCCAAAATTCTTCAAACCCTGAACGGGCTAGCGGGGGTATAAACCAAAAGAAATGTTCTCTTTCACGGGGTAAGCTTAAAAGGTTATGACCACTCATCCAGTTATGCTGAATGGTTTCTTGACTAATGGATATACCTGTATCATGAAAAATATGCTGACAGACTGTTTGTAAATTTGACTTTTTAACTTGCTTCTTGACTAACTCACGCCAAGCCTCTAGCTGTACCCGATAAAGGTAGTTAACTTTAGTATCTTCTAGCAAACCTGCCTTCTGAGCAAACAACTCATCCCGGTTCATGCCATCAAACAAGACAACTTTTGTCCTAGCCGTAATCTCTCTGACAGGAACAACCTGAGCTAGCTTGCCTGATAAGACCAAGAACTCGCTGCTTGGTGCTACTCTAATTTTGAGACGTTGTGGAAACTCTACCAAATAGTGATACTCTAATTTTAGGGGAGTTGTTTCGCTAAAACCAGCATCTAAACTCGTACTTGTTAAGGCACTGAAATGTTCCTCAATCTTTGATAAATTAATCCTCTTGGATAATTTAACGTTTCCTATATTCACTACCTGCACCGATGTATAGTGGGGGCTATAACTATACCGTCCCACCTCCTCTTTTAAGGCATCAACACATTCTGCATTTTCTACTGCCACAATCGTTTTTATATCAGCCGATTTAATTATTTCTATAAATGGATTTTGCTTTAGCTTATATAGTCTCCAAGATAGAGACCTTAAACATTGATATAAAATTATTGCCTTATCTTCTTTACATCTAGTCGCCGCGTTTTCCAACTGTTTCAATGCGCTGTCTATAAACTTTCCCCATAGCAAGTGATAAGGTAATATGGGGGCTGATAGATATCGCCAGATATACCATCCTTTACCCCAAACCATCCTCAATTGAGGGTGTTTACCCAAATCTATCAGTAAACTTGATGATTCTTGGAAAAGGTCAGCAATTTTTTCATTATCTTCTGTTGTCTCAAAATTGAATGTTTTAATCGTTACTTGTGTCTCAGCCAGAGATTTTCGTTTTCTTTCCAGCCGTAAATAGCTTTCTTCGATAGGATGACGAGGTTCACGAGTAGAAAAACTTCCAGCCTCTGCTGGATAAGAACACAGGGCAAAGAAGTCAATAGGATAAAGTAATAGTTCGGATGAATTATTGGTTATGTGATATTCAATGTCTCCTATTGTCCACGGGGGAACAATACCTACCATAGGAATGCGTTTTTGTCTACAAAGGCTAGCTAACTTAAAAGCTTCATTTCCATAGGTAGAGGGAGATGGATAGGTACATCCCGATGGATCATCAATCACAACCAAAGAACAATATCTAGATCGCTTGAATAACTCAATGGCTTCTGAGAGCGATCGCACCATCACAACCTTCAGCCGCTCACTCTTGGATGATTCATCAAACTTATAGATAGGTAAACAAAGAACTCGCTCACCTAGAGAGCAACGAGTCTCCCAAGCATCAATCAGATTAACGGCTTTGGTTGTCCTTAAACTGGAGAGTTTACCCTTGTCTTGAGGGCGAATCCAAATAACAAAGTCTTTGGCTGAGACAGCATGGTTAATACAATAAATATCTCGTTCCTCTCTAACCAGATGTGCATAATAGACCACGATTAATATTCCCAAAGCAACCGGGGATACGGGAAAACTTACAAAAACTTGATGGCGCTGATAAATCGTTAAGGCAGATAAATAAATTAGGTCTTTCTCTAATCGATGGATCTGGATAGAATGCTTTTTCTGCTTCAAACACCCCAGGCTCGGCTCGAACACTTGATGCATCCATTCCGGATTAAAGTTAGAACTATCTCTGAAAATATCCCCCCAAAACCGTCGTTCTGTCTCAAGTCGGTGTATGTGTCGCTGCTCGACAGAACTCTGGATGGTTTTCACAAATATCTGGTCTGCCAACATTTAGACTATCCGGTAAAAACTCCTTTATACCGATCATTCCCCAATCCTATCTGCCGTTAACAACGGGCATTAATTGAGTTGCTCAAGCAATGAAGTAGCGATCGCGGTTGCTAGGACAGGAGGCACAGCATTACCAATGGCTTTAACAACGGTGTCATATTCATGACCGAGTTGGTAATCATCGGTAAACCCCATCAATCGAGCCAACTCGCGAGGTGTCAGCGCCCTCTCATACTTATAATGATAGGCAAAATCTGAGTGACCTTGCACAGTAGGGCTATGACTTTCCGGGAGTAGCCGCCGATAGGCGCTGTAATGACTTCGCCTTAGCTTGCCACTGGCTGGTTCGTATGGAATTCGATAAGTTAAGGGAGTCGGTAAATCTCGCCAGTTCCCACCCGGCGCGATCGCTTTTAGCCTTTCTCTAGTTTCTGGTCGAATTCGTGGAACTATATGACCATCTGTCTCCTGGATATTTTGTCGGCAAAGGTGCTGATAGGCACTTTGGGGTAAATTCCCATAGGGACGGGAAGCTCCGGCCGTTTGACCCTCTAAGATTGGTAAGTCAGAGATTGCCTGCTCAACATTGACTAATCGGCAGTCATCTGGATCAAACAGATAGGAACGCCAAGGTTCCTCTAGTTTTGAGCAATAGCGAATCTGTCCCTCCTGTTCACATCTTCGTAGCCAAAACTGCTGATAGGGGATATCCAAACCCCTTGGAATAATTGGAAAACGCCCAAGATCTGAGCGAATTCCTACCACAAGCAATCTAGAGCGTCGAGAAGGATTGCCAAAATTTGCCGCTTCTACTACTGCATAGGCAATTTTATAACTGTTTCTTCCTCTCAACCTGCTGAGAAATCGCTGAAAAAGTTTATAATGTTCTAGGTGAGGTACATTTTCGTAAATAAAAGCTAGCGGATTTAACTCCCGTACAATCTCAGCAAATTTTAGGGTTAGCTTATTGTTGGGATCTGAATCTTTATTCTGACCGTTACGAATTTGGGTGAATCCTCTGCAAGGTCTGCCTCCTACAACTATATCAACTCCACCATTAAAATTTATTTTTTCAATTAAATCTCTAATCTGTGAATTCTGGGAAATATCAATATTTAAGATGTGAGTATCAGGGAAATTACTTTGATAAAGTGCAAGTGCAGGAGCATGATTATCTACTGCATAAGAGGGCTTAATCATTTTTGTTTTATTCAATCCCCAAGATAGACCTCCCATTCCGCAAAATAAGTCTATAACTTTTAAATTCATGCAAATCATTTCCTAGTTAATGATATCATCACCAATTATAACCTGTTTGATATTAGTTGATCGTTGGATGTTTTTGAATAAAGATGTTGTGAGCAAAACTTTTTAGATAAAAGAGTATAATTATCGCGATGAATAACCTTTCCCAAGAACAGCTTCGCAATTTTGAGTTAGCCCATCAAGCAGAGATAGAGACAATCACCCAGGTTTTGGCACGGATAACCACAAAAAGTCCAGAGGTGATTAAACCCTACTTGGATGCAATACTTAAGCGCTTAGTCCAACTCCAACAGGTGCAGCTTCCTTTATATGAAACAGCCAGTCCAGAAGAATTGGCACAAGCCTTTTATTTGTGGACTGCAAGTCATGAGTACCATTCACCCCTATTATCAGATTATGCTGTGAGCCGGGAAAGTATGTACTCAGATGAGGGATTATAGCCTCTTAAACGAAATTAAGTTGAGACGGAACAAAGTAATAGGATAATAGGGTAAAAGGATAAGAGTAAAAAAACGACTCCTCATTTAGAGGCAAAATAGAGATAAACGCTGAATTGCCAACTACCCCCATGAGTTACTGTCTCAATCCTAACTGTACCAACCCCCAAAATCCCGCCGGAACCAAATTTTGCCTCACCTGCGGGTCAAAAGTACGCCTCAAGGAACGATATCGCACAGTTCAACCCTTGGGACAAGGGGGTTTTGGGCGCACGTTTCTAGCGGTGGATGAGGATAAACCGTCTCATCCCCCCTGTGTGATTAAACAGTTTTTCCCCCAAGCCCAGGGAACCAGTACGGTACAAAAAGCGGCGCAGTTATTTACCCAAGAAGCAGTACGGTTAGATGAGTTGGGTAAACATCCCCAGATTCCAGAACTGTTGGCGTATTTTTGCCAAGATAATCATCAATATTTGGTGCAAGAGTTTATTGAGGGTGAAGACTTAGCCCAGGAATTGGCAAGAAAAGGCGTATTTACAGAAGCCCAAATTCGCGATGTTTTGAATAATTTGTTACCTGTTTTACAATTCGTTCATCAGCATCATGTGATTCACCGCGATATTAAACCCGAAAATATTATTCGTCGAAATCGGGATAAGCAACTGTTTTTGGTCGATTTTGGCGCATCAAAAGTGGCGACAGGGACAGCGTTAGCCAGAACCGGGACGGTAATTGGTTCGGTGGGGTATGTCGCACCGGAACAAAGTATCGGGAAAGCGGTGTTTGCAAGTGATATCTATAGTCTCGGCGTGACGTGTATCCATCTGCTGACAGGAATCCATCCCTTTGACTTGTTTGATGTGAATCAGGGGGTTTGGGTATGGCGACAAAGGTTGAAAAATCCAGTCAGCGATCGCGTGGCTAAAATTTTAGATAAGATGTTAGTCAGTGCGACGAATCAGCGCTATCAATCGGTGGCGGAGATACTCCAGGATTTAGAGTCTCAAACCCCTGTGGCTAAGGTTAAATCAGTAAAACCACCCCCTCCAGCTTCAGCGCCAATGAAGCCCCAGCCAAATTCGCCTCAATATGGGAAAGGGTTAGATAAAGAATTAGCGGATTTGAAGTCTGAGTTTTTGCAGCCACCGACATCTAAAAGTAACCCACCCAAATCGACACCGCCGACTAAAGGTTCTGCCAATACTCAAAAAACTAAAAGTCAAATGGACAGGGAATTAGAGGAAATCAAGTCTCAGTTTTTGGAAGAATAGGTTGTCGCTGACCAAGAGATTTTGAAGCAGCCAGTGGATGCTTGGGAAGCTGAACGGAATCAGGCAGATTCCCAAGTTAACTGGTGTTTTACAACCCAAGATGCTCGAATTAAACTCAAGCGCCTTTATCCATCTATTGAATCCGAATAAATGTAGTTCAGTAACAAAGTAAAGGGTACGCTCCAGCAACTTTTGTAAAAATCCGCGATCGCGCTCTTGAGTTTAACCTCTTCTCCTATACTGAAGTTCCCAATACAGCGCAAGCGGCATCGAGATAATGCCGCTCGCTCAAAAGAAATCTGGCTTCTTCTGGTTAAGTTGACACCAATGGGCATTGCCGTGTCCCTGCTTTCTGCCTTTTGCTATAGAATATACGTTCTCTAAAATTTGGCTAGGTGATTACCGATGAAACCGCCAAGTTCTACTGGTGTCCCGTTTAGGGAGGATTTCTGGATTTGCCTCATCCATACTAAGATAGTAGCTCCGATAAAAAGATAAGTTTTATCAATGATTGACGTTAGCATTTATCTTTGAAGTTAATGATTCAGATGAATTACTTGATGACTCTGTAGAGACGCGCCATGGCACGTCTTTATCTGAGAACTGCTAACTGGGGTTATTGAATCGATGTTCCCCCAGTCGCTGTGAGAAAAATTGAGAGGTTATCGTTGTGTCTGATTCCCCGACAAGTTTAATTGTGGCAGAACCGAAAGCAACCTATCAATCCGGTGGTGATCATCAGAATTGCTGGGTGGAGACGCTGGTGGATTGTCCGGGACTCGAGGGACTGTTGACGTACCGCATCCCGGCGGATTTGTCGGTTAAACCGGGAGATATTTTAACGGTGCCATTGAATAACCGACAGGTGGGGGCGATCGCAATTCGGTTACTGGCTTCTCCCCCTGCTGATGTGCCATTGGCGAAAATCCGGGAGGTGGAGGATGTTGTCTGTACTGGGTTTTTTGGGACATCCTATTGGCAGGTATTGGAACGAGTGGCGCAGTATTACTGCACACCCCTGATATCCGTAGTTCGGGGGGCATTACCACCGGGATTGTTGATGCGATCGCAACGGCGAGTTCGTTTGCATCGTGAAGCGCTTCCCAATGGCGCAGACAAGTTTGTTGGTGGAACGGCGCGTCAGATTTTAGCACTCCTAGACACCCAACCCGAAGGGGATTACAGTGTCGCCTATCTACAACGTCAGGTGAAAGGGGCGCGTCACGGGGTGAAAGATTTACTCAAACGCGGCTGGGTGGAAAGTTATTTGAAACCGCCCCAACCCTCACGCCCGAAGCTGAAGAAAGCTGTCACTCTCGTCGCGGATGGCTTTGAATCTGATATCACCGAACGACAACGGGAAGTATTAGATGTACTGCGGCGTCGGGGTGGGGATATGTGGCTGAATGAGTTATTGCAAGTCTGTCATGCTACGTCTTCTATTGTTAACAAGCTGGCAGAAAAAGGGTATGTCGTCGTTGAATACCGGGAAATTCTCAGAACCTTGGATCAGCCCAATGTGGCAGATGATCGCCCTAAAGCATTGACAGATACGCAAACCTATGCATTGAAAACGATTCAAAGTTTGGATGAGTATAACCAAGTGCTATTGCATGGGGTAACGGGTTCCGGGAAAACCGAAGTTTATCTACAAGCGATCGCGCCGTTGTTAAGGGCGGGAAAATCAGCCCTGGTATTAGTTCCAGAGATTGGGCTAACCCCGCAACTCACCGACCGATTTCGCGCCCGCTTTGGTAAAAAGGTGAACGTGTATCACAGTGGGTTATCCCATGGGGAACGTTATGATACCTGGCGACAAGTATTAAGTGGAGAACCCCAGGTCGTCATTGGTACGCGATCGGCTGTTTTTGTGCCGTTACCCAAATTGGGTCTAATTATATTAGATGAAGAACACGACTCCAGTTTCAAGCAAGACAGTCTTTCTCCCACCTATCATGCCCGTACCGTTGCCCAATGGCGGGCGGAATTGGAGAATTGTCCTCTAGTTTTGGGTTCAGCTACCCCGTCTCTAGAAACCTGGGTTGCTGTCAACGGTCAACAAGCCAATCTCAACACAGACGCCCCCTGTAAAACCTATTACCTTTCATTACCCGAACGCATCCAATCTCGCCCCTTACCCCCTGTGGAAATTGTGGATATGAGACAGGAGTTAAAGCAGGGGAATCGTTCTATTTTCAGCCGTTCTCTCCAAGATGAGTTACAGCAGTTGAAACAAAAGCAGCGACAAGGGATTTTATTTATTCCCCGTCGTGGACATAGTACGTTTGTCTCCTGTCGCAGTTGCGGCTATGTGATTGAATGTCCGGACTGTGATGTGTCCCTGTCCTATCACTATGCTTATGAGGGGGCAAATCAACTTTTACGTTGTCACTATTGCAACTACACAACCGCCCATCCTAATAATTGTCCCGAATGTGGTTCACCTTACCTTAAGTTTTTTGGTAGTGGCACACAACGGGTGGAACAGGAGTTGGCTAAGGCGTTTCCTGATTTACGGGTAATTCGCTTTGATAGTGATACCACCCGTAACAAGGGGGCGCATCGAACCCTGTTAACTCAGTTTGCCAATGGGGAAGCGGACTTATTAATCGGGACGCAAATGTTAACCAAGGGATTAGACTTAGCAGGAGTCACCTTAGTCGGCGTTGTCGCAGCCGATGGATTATTACACTTATCTGATTATCGGGCAGCCGAACGAGCATTTCAAAGCTTAACCCAAGTCGCAGGTCGGGCGGGTCGGGGGGATGAACCGGGTCAGGTGATTGTCCAAACCTATTCACCCCAACATCCAGTGATTCAGGCGGTGAAAACCCATGGGTATGAGGTGTTTACTGAGGCGGAATTGGTACAACGGGAATCGTTGAATTATCCTCCTTATGGGCATCTGATTTTGTTGCGGTTAAGTGGGTTGGAGGAGATGGCGGTTGAGAAGGCGGCGGAGATGTTAGCGGATTGGTTGAGTCAAGCGGGTTCTGGGTATGAGATATTAGGACCTGCCCCGGCGGGGATTATGCGAATCGCCCGTCGTTATCGGTGGCAGATTTTGCTCAAGTTTCCGCCAGATGTAGCGGTAGGATTACCCGATGTGGCGGCGTTGCAGCGGATTTGTCCGCCGGATGTGAGTTTGACGATTGATGTTGATCCGCTGAATATGATTTGACACTCCCTTGCTTGAAAGACAAGGGATTCTAGGGGTTGTCTAATCGGGGGATAAATCCACCCGATTAGACAGTTCACACTATTAAGGGACTGTCTTAGCACTCCATAACCTTGGTTGTTCACCTCAAGCCACATAGTCTTGAAATGCTTCACCTTGGTTTTTGCGCTGCAATTGCGGATAGTCTGATTCATCCACATTGAGCCAATTTCGATGTGTCTGAAGTCGGTACTCGTCAACTTCTTACGTTCATTTTTATCGACTCGCAGCAAGTCATTAGCCACTTGAGTATTAATCGCTGTTAAGCGCTCAAACTCTAGCGCCTTAATCAGATATCGGCAATGATCTAACACCATTTAGCAGTAAGAAATTTTCTACCTTCTGCCTTTTGCTATAAGGCAGAAGTTGGCACTCCAGGTACGCAGAGGAATTTAAATGAAATGACAACTACGCCGAATTTTCCAACGCTGCAACGGGCAAAGGTTCGGGAAAGACTTCAGGAGAAAACATTTCCCATAACACTTGGAAATAGGGTAAAACAAGCGAAATTTGCTGCTGAGACAAACGTTTACCAAATTCCAATCCTAACAGATGAATCATTTGCCGGACTAATTCCCACCCTACATTTAAAGTAGGGTAGAGCATGACACACAAAGGAAACAATTCCTGTTGGATGGGCGCAATACTCCTTTCCAGAACACAAAGCCACAGGTAAATCTGGAACATTTCCACATCCCGAATACTGGCAGATTTTACCGTAGGGTTCACTAAGCTACCACTATGACAGTGATAGTGTGGATGTAAATCGCTAATTCGCGTGGCAATTTGTTGAGCAATTAATGCCTGATCCGGTAAAAGTTGCCGTAGAGATACTAAAGCTAATGATTGATGATCATAATTGGCGGCAGTTTTATAGAGTCGTTGTAAGGGCATATACAGACAATCATCAATCACCTGGAAATAAACACTCACTGTAGCTTGTTCTTGAGGTGACAGTGATTTCAGTAGTAACTGACCACTATAATGAAACTGCATACTAACAAACGCAATCACTCTGGGATCAATTGCTGTATAATTGTGTCGAATGCGACCTAAATCTGATGCTAAAAATAAACATAAACGTTCGGGGATGACTTGATCGGCATAAGCCAGCAATACTTTCTCATAGATTGAGTAAGTATCTTTAGTAATTTGCCAAGGATCAATTAAACGATAGTTAATACCTTGTCGCTTGATTTGTTGGCAGAGTAAGGCTTCGGTTTTTGCCCAAGCTTGAATCGTTACCGATCGCAAGGAATCAAGCAACCGCTGCGCTATAACGGCTCGTAATCCTGGAGAATTCGACTGCCACGTTTTGTCTGATGTACTGTGTTGTTGGACATACTTTTTTGCCCAGAGTTTGGATAGCTTTCTTGCCGTCGCGATCTTCGCTGTCTGCGACGGTTGAGAATTACCTCGCTTATCCTTTGTACTCATGACACACCCCTTGTTTAGAACGTCAATGCAGTCCGTAAAATGGCGGTAGCGATAAAGCCAACAGTAAAAAAAGGCTGTTTGGTAGCTAATGTGACAATTTTTAATTAAGTCGGATGACTAAATCGGTGTTCTAGCACGCTGGCTTACCAATAGCTGCTTGTTCCTTGCTTTCCAACTCTCTAATTATCTACTCACCAGTCAAAGGATAGTCTTTTTTGAAAAAATTCTCAATAGTCATTTTTTCAGGGATTGCTGAATAAGTCTTGTGGTGAGGTGAGGGAACAGGGAACAGTGAATGAGAGAGATGGGGGAACTAGGGCAACAAATGACGTAGCTTGCTTCTCACTCCCTTGAGTATGACAAATGACGAATGACAAATGACAAATGACGAAACTAAACCGAATGCTGTGCAATCCAATCCTGTAAAATAGGATTAACCACCTCAGGGGCTTCATCTTGGGGACAATGACCTAAACCGTCTAAGGGAACAAATTGTTCCACGGCGGGATAATTGACCCATTCTTTTGCTTCCGCGATGGGTTCCCAAGGATCATCAGTTCCCCACAAAATCAGTGTGGGACACTGTAACTGAGGTAATAAGTCTTCGGCTAGAGGTCCTGCGGAATAGCGGGTAAATGCGATAAACACATCAGCCGCACCCACATCAGCCGCCGGTTTCATCAGCAAGTCGATTAATTCATCAGTCACTGCCTCGGATTTGCGATATGCTTGCAATAAAATTTTCCGCACTACCTGTGGCTTCGCCAGTTGAGCAAAAAAGAGCTGTCCTACCCACTTAATCCCCAGTAACTGTTGTACCATGGGAGCGCCGATGCGCCGATGCCAAGGTAACGTCACTCGTTTGCGATCGTGCAGCATCCGCAGGGAACAGTTGATCAGGGTAACGCCCAATACCCTATCTGGACAATCTACAGCCGCTTGCATCGCTACAATACAGCCAATTGAATTCCCCACCAAAAACGCTGGAGTCTCTACGACTTCCCGGCAAAAATCAATGACTTGTTGTCCCCAAGTTTCAAAGGTATACTCCACGTCAAGTCCCGGCATCGGTTTGGCAGAGGCTCCAAAACCAATTAAGTCAATGGCATAGCATCGACAGGATTCTGCTAATACAGGTAAATTCTTACGCCAATGTCCGCAAGACGCGCCAAAGCCATGCACCATGACAACGGCTGGTCCAGAATTGCCGTGGACTTGATAGGCAATGGGAAACCCACGCCATGTCCAGAGGTGAGTGTCGCGTTCAGGGCGTTTGGGTAGGGTGGAGGAGGGAAAGGTCATGAGGATTCCAAGAGTACAGGTTTACTGTTTATATTTTGTAATAAATTAACTCAGACGTTCTGGCGAAATATCTCTACTTCTTCTCCAGCACTAACCGGGATTCAGGTCTATACCAATACAGCCTCTTTGGATTGGTCTAGATATCTGTTTGACTGGTGCTGGTGTAAATTGTACCGCCACGCACCACTTACCTTCTTTGCGGTAAAAGTGCCAGGTTTTAGCACCCTCTGATGGCAGTCGGTTAACATTCCGATGGAAATCTCCAATTTCCGATGAGACATATTTGCCAAACTTGTCTTCCAAACAGTAGGGAACCCGAATCTTGATTGTCTGCCCGTCCCATTGGCAAGACTGATTCCCACAGGTTTCGGCGGCGGCTCCTACCACATAAGCTTGTCCTTTGGGAATAGTTACCCGAATGGGAGCCGCTTTAAGGTACTTAATCTGCAATTGGTAGTGGTTTAGCTTGCGCTTTTTGTGGTGCAGTTGGAAACGTAGGTTTTGCCAGTTAGTATTCCGGTATTGGATAGACACCGACAGAGGAAACATTAAGCCAGTTTTACTATTTTGCCAGTTTTTTCTACGGTAAAACTTACGGGCGTTTTTTAACTTGCGTGTAGCCTTTTTGAGCCACTCCCCACAGGATTTGGCTTTGGCGGTTAGCACCTTGATGTGACGTTGACGGTTAGATGACGCCGCATCTACCGCCCCCTGACTAAAAGCTATCACTCCATTGGCGTGGCGCTTATTTATCCCATACGTCTGCTGTAAATACCTGTTCCATTGAGACTTGTTGAATTCATTATCCCAGAGGAGATGATTAGCTGTCTCAGATGCTGCTTGATGGAATATAGATGAGTATTCGCCTAGAAACATTTCCAGTTGAGTTTTACCCAATGGGTTTAACTCAGAAGCTGGGGTAGGAAGTCCTTTGCAGTATGTGATAGTAGCCATTGATTCGACCTCTCAATGTTCGTCTTATTTTATATCACCTCAGTCAACTCTCTCCGGATAGAACCTTACCAATAAATGGGCAACAAT